>JANNQJ010000416.1:0-13763 GCA_031400675.1 Cyclobacteriaceae bacterium | reverse complement strand
TTCGCCAAGTTTGTATACGACTCGTCCTTCATCATCTTGTCGATCTGTGAAAGTTTCTTCAGCGACTTCCGGATGGTTGCAAAGTTTGTAAGCATACCACCTAACCAACGCTCGGTTACGTACGGCATATTCAAACGCTTTGCTTCATCGCATACGATGTCTTTCGCCTGCTTCTTCGTTGCCACGAACATGATCTTACGACCTGAACGCACAATGTTCTTCAGTGCAAAAGATGCCTCCTCTAAACAGGTTAGTGTTTTGTTGAGGTCAATGAGGTGAATACCATTATTTTCCATGAAGATGTACTCGGCCATCTTCGGATTCCATTTGCGGGTAAGGTGACCAAAGTGTACACCTGCGTCCAGCAAATCCTGATAAGTTAATTTTTTAGCCATTCGATTTCGAGTTTGTGATTAACGTTTACTGAACTGGAACTTCCTTCTCGCCTTTCTTCTTCCGGGCTTCTTTCGTTCTACCATGCGGGAGTCACGTGTCATGAAACCTTCTTTCCGTAAAGTCGGCTTGTTCTCGGCATTGAATTGCACGAGCGCGCGGGAAATACCTAACCGAACTGCTTCGGCCTGGCCTTTAATTCCACCACCTTCAACGTTAATTGTTACATCGTACTGTGTCTCGGCTTTAAGCGCCACAAGGGGCTGCTTAACCAATGTCTGGTGAATCTCAGATAGGAAATATTCCTTGAGATCACGGGCGTTTACTCGAATGTCACCTTTCCCCGGAGTTACGTAAACTCTGGCTACTGAAGTCTTCCTTCTACCCGTTGCGTTGATAATTTCCATTAATTAATTATAGTTTAAACTTTAGTTCCTTTGGTTGCTGTGCTTCGTGCGGATGCTCAGTTCCTACATATACATGCAGACTTCTGAACAACTCACTGCCCAGTCTGTTCTTAGGCAACATACCTTTTACAGCATGCTCCACCAGTCTTTCAGGGTGTTTCTCTTTAATTCCAAGAGGTGTGTGCTCACGCTGACCACCTGGAAAACCTGAGTGTGTATACAACACACGGTCTGTCCACTTTCTGCCAGTCAACTTTACTTTTTCGGCATTGATTACAATCACATGATCGCCACAATCCACGTTAGGCGTATAGCTGGTCTTGTGCTTGCCGCGAATAATTTTCGCAACCTCGCTGGCTATACGGCCTAATACCTGGTCTTTTGCATCTACAATAACCCAACTTTTCTCAACCGATGCCTTGTTGGCATGTGCGGTCCTATAACTTAAATGATCCACGTTTTTTCAATTAAAATCAATAAAATTCACACTTCCCTCAAAAAGGGACACAAAGGTAATCGGATAAACCTATAAATCCAAAGCAGTTTGCACTTTTGAGCCTATCGATTGAGCTCCAATTGGCGGATTAGGGCCTGCATATCTTTAGGATAGGGTGCCTCTGCCACCACTTTCTCACCTGATAAATTCGTGAATTCCAGTGCGTAAGCATGAAGTGCCATTCTATTGATTAAGGGCTGTTCTTCAGTCTCCTTTTTCAGGTTAAACCCTCTTTTCACACTGGAAAGAAAAAACGGCTTCCCCCCATATTGTTCATCTCCCGTAATGGGGGCCTTCAAAAAAGCCAGGTGAACCCTGATCTGGTGCATGCGGCCGGTGACAGGACGGCATTCTATCAGGGTGTGGAATTTATAGGAGGTTAGGGAGGTAAAATAGGTTTGAGCCGGTTTGCCTTCCCTTTTGCTGATTTTGGCAATGCCATCCTCCATTTTTAAAATGGGTGCATCCACCAGTTCGTTTTTAAAATTCTGGATGCCATCGGCTACAGCATGATAGATTTTCTGTACCTGTCGGTTTTCAAATTGCATGCTCAGGTGGCGATAGGCTTCCGGATTTTTAGCAAACGCAATAGCACCGGAAGTATCTTTATCCAGTCGGTGACAAGCCTGCGCATCACGGGAGTATTGTTTTGCAAGACTTAACAAATTAACAGGATCCGCACGATCTTGTAAGGTGGAAACAAAAGGAGGTTTGTTCACTACAAAATAGTCTGAGTCTTCCAACAGGATTAATTCTTCGAATTTTATTTTTATCGACTTCACTTTTACATTACAGTGGGCAAAACTAAGCAATTTAGGGTTCTGACAACTCAAAGCAGTTTGGCGTCTACGAGACCAATTCAGCGTTATCAGTCTTTGCGCGCGGCAGTTTAAAACTAAAGTCAGAGCCCTTTCCAGGGGTACTCTCCACGTCTGCTTTCGTTGCATGGTTTTCAAGAATGTGCTTGACAATGGCTAGCCCCAGACCGGTGCCACCTTTCTCACGGCTGCGGCTTTTATCTACTCGATAAAACCGCTCAAAAATTCGCGATAGGTGCTCGGGAGCTATGCCTTCTCCGTGATCTTTCACATGAACTTCCACATTCTTTTTTGACAATTCGTACCGTATCGTAATGTTGCCGCCTTCAAAAGAATGCTTGATGGCATTGGATATCAGATTCGTCATAACCTGAGAAATGCGCTGCCAGTCGGCATGCACGAATACCTTTTGGTGAGGATCCTCAACCTGCAATTTTATATTTCGCTTCTCTGCTTTATCTTCCAGTTGTTCAATCACATCTTCAGTCAGTTCATTCAAATCAAATGCTTCAAAATGCATTTTAATCTGACCGGTTTCAATGTGGGATAGCGTAACTAAATCCTGAACCAGGGCATCCAATCCATCCAAACTCTTCGCTGCCTTTTTTAGAAATTTACCACGTACAGCTTTATCATTAACGGCTCCGTCCAACAGGGTATGGACAAATCCTTGCGCTGCAAAAATGGGGGTCTTTAATTCATGTGAGATGTCAGCAATAAATTCCCTGCGAAACGCCTCCAGTTTTTTAAGCTCATCAATTTCCTTTTGTTTAAGTTGGGCAAAGGAGAAAATTTCTTCATTAATCTTTTCAAGCGGATTCAGTATACCGGATTTTTGTTTGCCCAATCCAGCCAGTTCTTTCTTTTTGAGTTTTTCCATAAGCTTATAGATTTTGTTAATCTCACGGAAAATCAAGAAATCTAAAATGAAATAGGCGAGAAGATAAGAGACTGAAAAACTGATGATGCTCGCTACCACCAAGGCGGTGACATCGACACTTTTAACCAAAGAAAGAAAGAGTGTTGTAATCAGGGAAATACACAGGGCAAGAAGGAGTGCTAAAACCCTGGAGCTATAAACCATACAAATTCAATGTTCAACAGTCAAAATTCAACATTCAACATTCAATATCAAAACCAATCTTGAATTTTGAATCAGAAATATGAACTGAATTAATTCAGGCTGAACTTGTAGCCTACACCCTTTACGGTGGTGATGAAGTCCTCTCCAATCTTTTCTCTCACCTTGCGGATGTGAACATCGACTGTCCGCGCCAGCACGTATACATCCGATCCCCAGATATTGTGAAGTAAATCTTCCCGACTAAAAACTTT
This sequence comes from Cyclobacteriaceae bacterium, assembly GCA_031400675.1. GTDB lineage: Bacteria > Bacteroidota > Bacteroidia > Cytophagales > Cyclobacteriaceae > UBA2336. The sequence goes on along the minus strand of JANNQJ010000416.1, from coordinate 10,314 downwards.
ATTGGGATTTTGTGCCAGGAAAAAGAGCAATTCGAACTCCTTTTTAGGAAGATTAATCTCACGATTTTGAAGCTTAATCGTATAACTGGTTCTGTCTATGATAAGATCACCAACTGTGATTGTACTGGAAGGACTCGTTTTCTTAAAATCCCTTCTAAACAACGCACTAATCCTGCTCATCAATGCGCGTGGCTTGATCGGTTTATTGATATAATCGTCAGCGCCTACATCAAACGCAGCCACTTCAGAATATTCTTCTGAGCGGGCAGTCAGGAAAACAATGAAAGTTTTTTGAAGTTCCGGTAACTCACGCAACAACCTACAGGTTTCAACGCCATCCATCTTCGGCATCATGATATCCAGCAACACCAGATCGGGTTGAAATTTTCTGGCAATGTCTACAGCCTTAAACCCATCACTGGCTGTTTTCACATCGTACCCGCTTTTTTCAAGATTATATTTCAGAAGTTCCTGGATTGGTTCTTCATCGTCCACGACAAGCACTTTGTGCAGTGGCTTGTTTGCCATAGGTTTCAAATTTTATCCAAAAGTAACAGAAAATAGAGGGTTGCGAAACCCTTCATCTAATGTTAACAATTCCTTAATCAGTTTGTTTTTTACAAAAACGGATGCTTTGAACTCAAATAGCTGATGTATTCCTTTAAGTCTCCCTTGAAACCCGTATTCATCTCATCCCAAAAAATATCCTGCTTCGCTTGGTATCGTTTCGTATTCATGAAATAGGTGTTGTTTGGCAGTCGTCCTTTAAATCGCTCGGATGGCTTTTGATGCAACAGAAGTGTAAGTGTATCCAATGCACTTACAATTGCGTGGATCGCTTTTTTCTTTAACTCTTTTCTCTCTGCTACTGGATCATTTTCGTTCATAGTGCGATAGAGGCTGTCCAGAATTTCAGAACCACGTAACATGTGATTATTATACCGAGTAAAATCAATGTCCTCTTGAATATACGTTGTATACTCTTTTGAGTGTGAGCCATACCATGATAACAGAAATTTTTCTGCGCCACGATCTCCGATGAATGTGGCCAGGTTTTCATTAAAGTCCACACTGTCTTTTATAAAGATGGTAGCGTGTACCATTTCGTGAATGATGAGGTTCGCCAGGTCGCCCTCTGTGCGTTCAAGCATCTTGCTTAAAATCGGATCGGTGAACCAACCGAGGGTTGACCAGCCACCAGGGTTACGCATGCTGGTATCCCATCCTTCTTCTTCCAACTCGTTGCGTAATGCAATTGCTTTTTCTTTACTAAAAAAACCCTTGTAAGGAACAGCACCTAAAATCGGAAACTTCCATTCCTTCGGTTTAAAGCGAAAGGGTTCACATGCGGTAACCACCCACATGATTTCCTCGCCATGTTGATCATACAACGTTTTATAATTCTCTGTGTCCTTCAATCCGAGTGAGTCAATTGCATACCTTCTTACTTGCTTAATCAGCTTGAGCTTGGACTTAAGGGAATCGGGGAAGATGGGATCAGACAATACTTCTTCAACCGGTTTTGCATTCCAGATAATCGTGAACTGACCTTTTCCCTGACGAAATCCATACACCACCAGTTCCCAATACGCAATTACCAGTGAGATGATAATAGCCAAGAGCGAGAGCATTACCTGCTTAAAAATTTTACCTACCCTTCTTTGCATTCAGTAAAAAGAATCGATCAGAAAAATTAAGGTACACACCAAAAGAGTACTCGATTGCTTTCGCATACGTGTCGTAGAAAGGTTCCGCACGCGCACTCAGCATCAAACCATCAGTGAGTTTCAAATCATACAAAAATCGTAGCATAAAAAATTCGCGTATTTCATCTTTCCGGTCTGGGTAACTTTCAGTAACCGATGGGTAAATCTGTCCGCCTTGAATGGTGAGAAATTCATTTCCGTTCCAATAACTCCCCATTAGGGTTACTCCAATTTTTGTAGTGATGTATGGATTAACAAAAATTCCGTACCCATCTTCATACGCAAGCTGATCAGTAGAAGTACGGAATCCTGCCACGTACGATTTAATTCCCCACGAGCTGACAAAACCGGTAGACTCTGATTCTAGCGTTAACCCTGCAGCTCCATTATACCGGGTGATCACCGGGTTTCCTGGCACATCAATTTGACCTCCCTGATGGTCTGCCAATAGTTGAATGGGGAGATCAACATGAAACCCGCCTTTACGAAGCATAGTCTTGTTAAAGGAAATTCCTCCTGCAAATCTTTCAGGTTGCGTGTCATCAAAATATATCATGTTTTGCCAATCGACCCACACGTCCAGAAACAAATCATCCTTCATCCACAAAATCTGAATACCATTTTCAAGTCGTCTATTCAATACTCTTTCAAAATCGTACAGGGGCTCAATTAGCCTGTGGTTAAGACTTCCCTCCAACGTACCAAAAATGAAATTGAAATTCCGATTGGTCACTTTTAAGGAAAGTGTGGGCGCCACTTCCGAATATTCGTCATTTCCAAAATCCTTTTGTGCATACACTCCGGCATCCAGTCGTACGTTCTTGGCTAGGTGGTATGATAGGTACGGGTTGATTTGATAACCGAAAAGCGTGTATCCGTCAACGGTAGTGTCGAAATACTCGTTGTTCTTTCCAAAGCCAAGAAAATTAATCCCCAAAAACAGTTTGCCAGAATCGGCTTGCGCTACCTGCATCCGTTGCTCAAAAGCCCGGTTGTTGAGTTGGCCCAGAGCATTCAGTGAAGTCACCAAAAACAGGATTACTGCCGCTTTTTTCATATCAGGCATGCAATATAGACCATCTGGCCATCCGCTGCAACGATACTGACAACTGGTGTCACACATTTCTCAAAGGCTTTTTATCTGGCAAACGATGCACTACATTTGAATATATTTTTAAACGAAAAATCTCAACAACTACTAATAATTATGAGTGACGCGAAAGAAAAGTTAAAAGCCCTTCAACTGACGATCGACAAGTTGGAAAAGACATACGGAAAGGGGACTGTAATGAAATTGAGTGACGAGAAGGTAATGGATGTCCCCGCCATTTCAACGGGATCTCTTGGATTGGATATTGCCTTGGGCATTGGAGGCATTCCACGCGGAAGAGTTACAGAAATTTACGGACCGGAATCCTCCGGTAAAACTACGTTAACGTTGCACATGATAGCAGAAGCGCAAAAGAAGGGCGGGCTTGCTGCTTTTATTGATGCCGAGCATGCTTTTGATAAAGCTTATGCAGAGAAATTGGGGATTGACACAGAGAATCTTTTAATCTCACAACCTGACAATGGTGAACAGGCACTGGAAATTGCCGATCACCTGATCCGTTCTGGTGCGATTGACATTATTGTTATTGACTCCGTAGCTGCGCTTGTTCCGAAAAGTGAACTTGAAGGTGAAATGGGCGACAGTAAAATGGGCTTACATGCACGTTTGATGTCGCAAGCGTTACGTAAACTTACTGGTACCATTAGTAAAACTGGTTGCTCGTGTATTTTCATTAACCAACTACGTGAAAAAATTGGTGTTATGTTCGGCAATCCCGAAACAACTACCGGTGGTAATGCTTTGAAGTTTTATGCTTCCGTTCGGTTAGACATTCGAAGGATTGGTCAAATAAAAGAAGACGCTGATAATATTACTGGTAACCGCGTAAAAGTAAAAGTGGTGAAGAACAAAGTGGCTCCTCCATTCAAAGTAGTGGAATTTGATATCATGTACGGAAGGGGAATTTCAAAATCAGGAGAAATCGTTGACATCGGGGTTGAACTGAATGTAATTCAAAAAGCCGGTTCGTGGTTTTCGTATAGCGGCAATAAACTCGGTCAAGGCCGCGATGCCGTAAAACAACTGATCGAAGATAATCCAGAACTGATGGACGACCTCGAGAAGAAAATCAAAGAAGCGTTGGCAAACCCGGAAGGAAAGAAGGCGTTGGATGGTAAGAAGGTTGTGGAGGAGAAGGTATAAAGGTATAAGGTTATAAGGTATAGGGAATTCGTATGCTCCCTATACCTTATACCATATGACTTTTAAGTAGCCCTGATTGCAGTCACCGGATCCATCCGTGCTGCCATAGCCGCGGGAATTATTCCAGATACCAAGCCGATTATACTAGAAACACCTAAGCCTAGAACGATATTCTTGACAGTGAGCGTGACCACCAAATCGCCCATGGGAATAAATGTGATCAAGTATACGAAGCACAGCCCTGCCAGTCCTCCAATCAGGCTGAGGAAAATAGCTTCAAACAAGAATTGAAACAGGATGAAATAATTTTTCGCTCCAAGCGATTTTTGCAAACCGATAATACTGGTGCGTTCCTTTACCGAAACAAACATGATATTGGCAATTCCGAATCCACCCACTAAGATTGAAAAACCTCCAATCACCCAGCCGGCTAAACCCACAATATCAAATACCCCACTAATTAAATTGGCAATCGCTTCGGGCCGATTCACCACGAAATTATCTTTATCAGTAGGCCGCAATCCTCTTCTGGTTCTTAGAATACCACGCGTTTCATTTTCCAACTCCACCAATCCAACATCGTACTCAAATCCTTTAATACCAATACGTGAAGTCGTTTCATTGTAAAGGCCTGTACCAGTCTGGTACATTCTTCTAAAATTATTGTACGGAATAATCGTGGCGAAATCATTGCTGGGTGTACCCATAAAACTTTGCCCTTCACGTTTAATAATCCCAATCACAGCAAACTTTACATTCTTTACTTTTATAAATTGTCCAACAGGATCTTCGCCATTTGGAAAAAGTGCCTGTGCTATTTCCGCTCCGATTATCGCTACACTTCTACCTCCCTCCAATTCTTCCGGAATAAAGTAACGTCCCTTCTCCACGTTTACTTCAAAGATGTTGTTATAGCCTTCGCTTCCGCCAACCAATCGCACCTGGCCAATACTGTTGCTGTTGCGCTTCACAATCATATTGCCTCTGCCTGCAAAAATGGCAATGCCATTCTGGTTCTTCAGATTTGCCTGTAAGAATTTATACTCATTGTAAGATGCATTAGGTCTTCGCCAGAATTCCCACCACTTGTACTCTCCACTGTTATCAGCTGTAAAGGGCCACTTTTCAACATAAATAACACCGGTACCTAAAAAATTAAGACTGTCCTTAATGTTTTTTTCCAGTGAATCGACAATGGTGAGCACAGAAATGATTGCAAAAATTCCGATGGTCACGCCCAACAGTGACAAGATCGTCCTCAGTAGGTTTGACTTGAGCGCCCTTCCTGCAAACCGAAAACTTTCAAAAATTTGTCTGATTGTACGCATTACGTGGTTATACGCGGTTAAACCAATTTAGTTAGTAGATCATTGGCTGGCCGAATTACGGAATTCAGACTCAAAAGGCTGGTTATTTGTTACAGCACTAAAATCGGTTCGTAGCTTCCTAAATCCCAACTATTGCCTTATTTTTGCAGCCTTAAAAAAATTAATTGTTCATTGGGCATACTTTGCATTTAAAATATGAAGCTATCCGAGTTTAAGTTCGACCTCCCTAACAACCTCATTGCCTTACGACCAGCCGAAAACCGCGATGAGTCGCGTTTGATGGTCATACATAAGGATTCAGGCAAAATTGAACACAAGGTTTTCAAAGACGTTGTCAATTACTTTGGAGAGGGTGATGTACTGGTAGGAAATGATACAATGGTATTTCCTGCAAGACTTTACGGAAGAAAGGAAAAGACCGGAGCTAAGATCGAAGTGTTCTTGTTGCGCGAATTAAATGCTGAAATGCACCTGTGGGATGTGTTGGTAGACCCTGCCCGCAAAATTCGCGTTGGTAACAAATTGTACTTTGGGAATGGTGACCTGGTAGCAGAAGTCATTGATAATACCACTTCGCGTGGAAGAACCATTCGCTTCCTTTTTGATGGTGATGCGGATGCTTTCGATAAGGTAATTGAGACCTTAGGTGAAACTCCCCTGCCTAAATACATCAAAAGAAAAATTGAACCGGAGGATAAAGAAAGGTTTCAAACGATTTACGCAAAAAATAAAGGAGCAGTTTCTGCCCCAACTGCTGGTTTGCACTTCACAAAACAATTGATGAAACGCCTACAGATCAAAGGTGTTGACATGGGCTTTATTACCCTGCACATTGGATTAGGAACTTTCCGCCAGGTGGATGTGGAAGACCTTACCAAACACAAAATGGATTCTGAGAATTTTGTAGTTGGTGCAGAAGTAGTGGAAAAAGTAAATAAGGCTCTTGATAATAAAAATCGTGTGTGCGCCATTGGTACTACGGCTATGCGTTCGCTTGAGTCAGCTGTTTCTGCTGGCAACCGGCTGAAAGTAAAAGATGGTTGGACCGACAAATTCATTTTTCCGCCCTATGAATTTAAGATCTGCAATGCGATGATTACTAACTTCCACATGCCCGAGTCAACATTAATGATGATGGCAGCTGCTTTTGGAGGATTTGATTTAACCATGGAAGCGTACAAAGTAGCCAAGAAAGAAAAATATAAGTTCCTGACCTACGGGGATGCGATGCTCATTATTTAGTTATCCGTTAATCGTTAACAGTTAATGGCTTGATTGATAACAGATACCTGTTAACTCTCTTCCCTAATCAGGTAAATAAAAAGAGAGACTGCTACGGGATAGATAAGAAAGTAAATTGTGGATAATGGAATAATCCTGAAGATAAAAGCAAAAGGAACAATCAGCAAAAAAATACCAGTCCCGATAATCGGGACTTTTTTTGTTTTGGGAAGGGATTGTTTTGCCACGCTAAACATTCTGTAGATCAGAAATGTAACAACAGCCACATTGAAGAACAGAACCAAAAAGCGAAGAATGACCATAGAACTCGTATTTTCGTAAAAGTATGCATTCTATAGAATATGCGCTTATCGTAGCGGGTGGGAAAGGCACCCGCATTAAAAGCAAAACACCCAAACAATTCCTGGAATTGAATGGCCTGCCTATACTCATGCATACGATCAATGCCTTCTTTCGTTATTCAGAAAATGTAACAGTTGTTCTTGTATTGCCAGAAGATGATTTTGAAACGTGGGCAGCCCTATGCAAAAAATATAATTTCACAAAAAAATTGATCCTTCAAAAGGGTGGCGATACCAGGTTTCAATCGGTTAAAAACGGGTTAGAGAAAATTGAAGGTGATGGACTGGTCGCTATTCACGATGGTGTTCGTCCATTAGTCAGTGAAGATATTATTGGTGCTTCCTTTCGCTTAGCTGCCGTGCATCAATCAGCAGTAGCGGCCGTGCGATTAAAAGAATCCATTCGCATGACCGATCAGGATAATACGAAGGCGATGGACCGTTCGCGCTTCAGGCTAATTCAAACACCTCAGACCTTTGAGGTAAGTCTGATTAAAAAAGCGTACCAAATTAAAGATGACCCCAGTTTAACAGATGACGCCAGTGTGGCCGAACGAGCAGGACATATTATTTCATTATTTGAGGGAAGCTATGAAAACATCAAGATCACCACGCAGGAGGATTTGGTGATAGCAGAAGCGCTTCTCAACGCCAGACTTAAGACATAAGACTAAAGTACTAAGAATAAAAAAGCCGATTCACATCGGCCTTATCTTATGTCGTACTTCTAAAATCTAACGTCTCTTTAATATTCGTCTTCATTAAAGAAGAAGTCTTCTTTCGTAGGATAATCCGGCCAAATCTCTTCAATACTCTCGTACGGCTGTCCGTCATCTTCCAATTCCTGTAGATTCTCAACAACCTCCAACGGGGCTCCAGATCGAATCGAGTAATCAATAAGTTCATCTTTCGTAGCCGGCCAAGGGGCATCTTCCAGGTAAGAGGCAAGTTCGAGGGTCCAATACATAAGCGTTACTCCTAATAAATTTCCCGCAAAAATAGAATTAATTAGTCCATTGTCAATAGCTGGCAGTCCATTGTTTGAAATGTGAAAAAGTAACCATCGGGCATAGGGCTTCCTGCTATGCACTATCGACTAAAAAAGCCATATTTGCGCCTTATTCGAACAAAAAAACATGGCTGACGAAAAAATTATTTTCTCAATGACGGGGGTCAACAAGATCTATCCGCCTAGCAAACAAGTTCTTAAAAATATTTACCTCTCTTTTTTCTACGGTGCCAAAATTGGAGTATTGGGATTGAACGGATCTGGTAAATCCTCTCTATTGCGCATCATTGCAGGTATTGATAAAGAGTTTCAAGGCGAGGTTGTTTCTGATCTTACTTTCACGGTTGGCTTGTTGGAACAAGAGCCTCAACTCGATAAAACAAAAACAGTTAAAGAAATTGTAGAAGAGGGAGTGGCCGATGTTGTGGCCCTGCTGAAAGAGTTTGAAGCCATCAATGAGAAATTTGCCGATCCCGCTGTGATGGAGAACCCAGACGCAATGGATAAACTCATTACTAAACAAGGCGAAATACAGGAGAAGTTGGATGCGGTAAATGCGTGGGAACTTGATAACAAACTGGAGCGTGCCATGGATGCATTGCGTTGCCCTCCATCGGATGCCAAAATTGAATACTTATCGGGAGGAGAAAAAAGACGCGTAGCTCTCTGTCGCTTACTACTTCAGGAGCCAGATGTGCTGTTGCTGGATGAGCCTACTAACCACCTCGATGCAGAATCGGTAGATTGGCTAGAACAACACTTAAAGCAATATAAAGGAACCGTAATTGCAGTGACGCACGATCGTTACTTCCTCGATAACGTGGCCGGTTGGATTCTTGAGCTTGATCGGGGTGAAGGTATTCCCTGGAAAGGGAATTATTCTTCCTGGCTTGATCAAAAACAAAAGCGATTAGCCCAGGAAGAGAAAACAGAATCGAAGCGCCAGAAAGCATTGGAGCGCGAATTGGAATGGGTTCGCATGAATCCAAAAGGAAGGCAAGCCAAAGGCAAAGCGCGTTTGGGTGCCTACGAAAAATTATTGGGGCAGGAAGGCCGCGAGAAAGAAGAGAAACTGGAATTATACATTCCCCCTGGTCCACGCTTGGGTAATAAAGTAATTGAAGCGATAGGAGTGGCAAAAGGCTATGGCGATAAATTATTATACGAAAACTTGAATTTCAGTTTACCTCCCGCGGGGATTGTTGGAATTATCGGACCGAACGGTGCTGGTAAAACCACGCTCTTTAAAATGATTACCGGAAAAGAGAAACCCGATGCCGGAACCTTTAACGTTGGTGAAACTGTACAAATCGCATACGTAGATCAGGAGCATGATGATTTAAAACCAGAGGATTCAGTTTGGCAGGCCATTACGGGTGGAAATGAATTGATTTTGATAGGAGGTAAAGAGATGAACTCACGTGCGTATGTAAGTAAATTTAATTTCAGCGGTAGCGATCAGCAAAAGAAAGTAAAAGAACTATCAGGTGGTATGCGTAATCGAGCGCACCTGGCAATTGCATTAAAGCAAGGGGGTAATCTTTTATTACTCGATGAACCTACCAACGATTTGGATGTAAATACACTCCGTGCACTGGAAGAAGGTTTGGAAAATTTTGCCGGTTGTGCCGTGATCATCTCTCACGATCGCTGGTTCCTGGACAGAGTATGTACACACATTCTTGCCTTTGAAGGTGACTCACAAGTGTTTTGGTATGAGGGGAGTTTTAGCGAATACGAAGAGAACAAGAAGAAGCGCTTGGGTGACGATCAGCCACACCGGATTCGGTATAAGAAGCTGGTGAAGTAAAATTTGTCTGAACTATGATTTAGACAATTACCGTATTTCTTCGCCAGGCTTTGTCTTCCACCGCTCGTGCATCCACACCCATTGTGCTGGGTGTTTGCGAATTTCGTCTTCGGTAGCATCGCTCATTTTCTGCGTGTTGGCGATGATATCTTCTTCATCATTTCCGGTAATGGTCATGGGAATTTCCGGGTAACAGTTTATCTCCTGCAACAGGTCATCCCGCATATGAATAATCATTGGTATAACCGCGGCCCCGGTTTTCATGGCAATCATTGCTGCACCTATGGGCGTTGAGCAGGGTATTCCAAAAAAATTCACAAACCTGCTCTTTACTTTCGTATCCTGATCGATCAGGATGATCATGGTACCGCCTCCCTTTAGATTTTTTATAACTTTTAATGTGTCTTTTCCACGCTCCACCCCTGAAGCACCAAGCTTGATTCGCTGCGCCCAAAGCAAGTCATTCAATTTTTTGTCCTTCACGGGTGTGCCAATGATGAGGGGTTTATATCCCAGAAATGAAAGTTCGGTGGCTGTAAATTCAAATGCACCCATATGCGACACCAGAAACATTGCCAACTTTTATCCATTGCTTAGCTTCAGGTAGTTCGACATGGTCAGGAT
>JANNQJ010000415.1:0-3902 GCA_031400675.1 Cyclobacteriaceae bacterium | reverse complement strand
TGCCCTTTACCTGTCCTGGAATGTACAAAGATGTTCAAAAATGAACATTTTTTTTGTCCGGTTTTGAGGAACCTTAAGGGTTTTTGAAAATATCAATCTTGTTTTCATAGATCAAATACGTCCGGGCATTGGTGAGCAGCAGAAATTGGCAAGCAAGGTCAGCAGGGCTTTCTCGAGTAGATGCATCAAAAAGGTCGTAAAAAAAGAGCTTATCTTTCTGTTTATAGTAGAGTTCTTCACCAAGAAAATTCAAATACTCAACGTCTGCAACTAATATTTTTTTGATTTGCTTTCCCAGGCTATTGAAAATGAGGATGCCTGTTTTTTTTTCGATGACAAAAAGAAAATTCTGGTACTCACGCATGAAGATGAAGTCAGCTGTATGAGAAAATTGTTTCTGGTCTATCAGAGCATCTGTCATTACTTTTGATTGTGTTGGATTAATTCGCTTCAAACTCAAGTCTGATTGATCCAGGATCCAAAAATTATGATCACCCGATGAACAGATCAATTGGGGGTCTATCGCATAATGTGGTTCGATCTTAAACTCCTGTTTTGTTTCTTCTGAAAAAAAAGAACATGTGCTACTAAAGCATGCAAATAAACGAGCACCATCACGGGGATCAAATGTAGCGGGTGACTCTGGGAAGCGTTGCTCACTTACTAAAACTCCAAGCGTGTCATATTTTTTAAGCGTATTGTTATTTTGGAGAATGTATAAATCCCCAGGGCGATCCACGTAGGCAGAGCGAACGTTTGAAATTTCAATGCTTGCAATCAGAGTTTGGGAATAGGCATGAATAGATAATGACAGAAAAAGAAATGAAAGTATCCTTTTCATTCTATGAAGCGAAAGCCTTAAGACTAACCTGTTTTCCGTCATATGCCGCATACGTATTAAAATGAACCCACTCACCTAAATTGATGTAACGACTGTTTTCGGTTACTTTCAAATCAAGTGGAAGATGCCTGTGCCCAAAAATGTAAAAATCATGGTGATCCTTTTTCTCAAGCTCTTTGCAATACGTGAGTAGAGATTCATTCTCTTCTCCCTGAAATTTCTCCTCACGCTTAATATTACTGATCCTGCTTTTCTGAGACCAGTATTGAGCAATGCCTATGCCAAGGTTAGGGTGAATACGTGCAAATAACCATTGACAGACAGCACTGTTAAAAAACCATTTGAGAATCTTGTAAGAAGCATCACCTGGACCTAATCCATCACCATGCCCGATAAGCAGTTTTTGAGAATTGATTTCAAGCTCAATTGGATTACGATAAACCGGTATGTTCAATTCTTTCGTAAAGTAATCGAACATCCACATGTCGTGGTTGCCGGTGAAAAAAATCACAGGAATTCCGCTATCTGTTAGTTCAGCAAGTTTTCCTTGCAGGCGGATAAATCCTTTTGGGATGGCATGTTTGTACTCAAACCAAAAATCAAAGATGTCGCCCATCAGGTAGATGCTGTGTGCTTCATGCTTTATTGAATCAAGCCATCGAACGATTCTTTTTTCACGCTCTACGCTTTGTTCCTGACTGGGTACACCCAAATGAAAGTCGGAGGCAAAAAAAATTTTCTTATCGAAGGGTAGTTGTATGTTCATGTATAGACTACTAAAAATAAAAAATCAGGTACTGTTTGCAATACCTGATTTGATTTTCTTTCCCTTAAAGTGTTCAATTTTCTGTAACCTCAGGGGTTGGAGTTTCGGTTTTAGGAATATCATTCGTTACCGGTTGTCCATTTTCTGGTGCTTTGGGTGCGTCTTCCGGTTTACCGTTGGTGAATTGTTGATAATTCGTCAGCTTTTCGAAAGGTCGTTTTCCAATCAATCGCTCTAAATCAGATTGAAATAAAATTTCCTTCTCCAACAACTCCTTTGCAATGACTTCCAGGTGTTGTCGATGTTTCATTAAAAGGCCCTTTGTGCGGCTATACACTTCATCAATAATGCCTTTTACTTCTTTGTCAATTTTTTCTGCTGTTGCATCTGAATACGGTTTATTGAATGTGTATTCTGCCTGCTTCGAGTCGAAGAATGATATATTACCAATCTCTTTGTTCATACCATACACGGTGACCATACTATAGGCCATCTTGGTGATGCGTTCCAAATCACTCAACGCACCGGTTGATATTTTCCCAAAAACAATATCTTCTGCCACCCTTCCACCAAAAGCCATACACATCTCATCCATGAGTTGCTCGGTTTGATAGAGAAATTGTTCCTTGGGTAAATACTGTGCATAACCTAACGCAGCAATACCACGTGGTACTATGCTTACTTTAACTAACGGATCGGCATGCTCTAAAAACCATCCGGCCACAGCATGACCAGCTTCGTGGTAAGCAACGATTCTTTTCTCTTCAGGAGATATGATTTTTGTTTTCTTTTCAAGTCCACCAATCACACGGTCAATCGCATCCTGAAAGTCAATCATCTCCACATGTTTTTTATCTTTCCGCGCAGCGATCAATGCAGCCTCATTGCAAACGTTGGCTATTTCAGCACCGGCAAATCCGGGAGTTTGAGCGGCCAGTTTTTTGATATCAACAGAAGGATCAAGTTTGATAGGTTTTAAATGGACTTTGAAAATTGCTTCGCGCCCCACGATGTCCGGTTTATCAATGCTGATTTGCCTGTCGAAACGCCCCGGCCTTAGTAAAGCTGAATCCAATACATCGGGACGGTTTGTAGCAGCCAGAATAATCACACCCGAGTCAGTAGCAAAGCCATCCATTTCCACAAGCAGTGAGTTCAATGTATTCTCACGTTCATCGTTAGAGCCTGGCATTTGACCACGACCGCGTGAGCGACCGATGGCATCCACTTCATCGATGAACACGATACAAGGAGCTTTTTCTTTAGCTTGTTTAAAAAGATCACGTACGCGTGCTGCGCCAACTCCAACAAACATCTCTACGAAATCCGATCCGGATAATGAGAAGAACGGAACGGCTGCTTCGCCCGCTACTGCTTTGGCAAGTAGGGTTTTACCTGTACCAGGAGGGCCAACCAGCAATGCTCCCTTAGGAATTTTGCCACCAAGTTTAGTGAATTTAGAAGGTGTTTTAAGAAATTCAACGATCTCTTGTACCTCTGCTTTTGCTTCATCCAAGCCGGCTACATCTGCGAATGTGATCTTTACTTTATTGTCAGCATCAAACAAGGCAGCTTTTGATTTTCCGATATTGAAAATCTGCCCACCTGGCCCACCACCTCCGGTCATTCTGCGCATCAACATCCAGAAACCGACCAAAAGCAAAATCAGGAATCCCCACGAAATAAACTCCCTAAAATAGTCAACTCGTTTTTCAGACGTTAATTGTGGTTTTGCTGATACCCTCAATTCGCTATACCAATTATCGAAATTGTCAACGGAGATAATTTTAACTTTATAGTGAGGTCCGGCTACATTTGAGCCCATTGGCCCATCTTCAATGTCATTGTATTTGGCATTTTTTAAGGCATCTTCCGTAAGTGTTATTTCCGCATAATCCTGATCTTTAATAAGGGCGATTTTCTTTACGTCACCGCCTCTAATCATATTTTCAAGATCGCTCTGCTTAACCTCTTTTATATTAGAGCTGTTAGTCAGGTACATCACTCCGAGAATTACGGCCACCGTTACCATGATTACCCATAACTGGTAATTGCCCTTTGGGGCCTTAGGTGGTAGTATCTTATTATCTTTTTTTTCTGTTGACATTTCTTCTAAATCAAAGTTGAATCAATAACGTGTGTGGGGGTATTTAGTTCGTACCCTCCTGAATTTCAATTATTTCGGCATCGCCCCAAAGTTTCTCTAACGCAAAGAACTCCCTGCGATCTTTACGGAAAATGTGAGCCACCACATCAAAGTAGTCGAGCAACATCCATTCTTTATTGCTTTTGCCC
>JANNQJ010000414.1:0-5635 GCA_031400675.1 Cyclobacteriaceae bacterium | reverse complement strand
ATTATGTGGTCATTGTCATACTCATATGCTGGAAGAGCTTACAAAAGAACAACTGCATTCCGTAAAAAAGAGCTATTTTAATATCCTCGCCCTTTTCTTGGAAAAGGATAAAATTGAAAGCCGCTATTTGCGATGCCTGCTTAAATGGGGATTTCAACTTCATTTAAATCCAAATGACCTTCATCAAGCTCAGGTAGATGTATCCCACCTTGCCTTTACGGAACCAGGTGAGAAAATCGATAAGCTTGAATCAATCTATCATCTGGTGTTCATGATCTACCTGGATCAGGTGGTTGAAGATGTTGAGTTAGAAGTAGCCACGATTTATGCCGAAAAACTTGGCTTCAAATCTTTCGTAGTGAGTGAGTTGTTTAAATCCATCGCTACGTCAGCGTACGATGAGAATAAATTTCAAAATGTACGACAAGAGATCATAGACTTCTTAAAAATTCACAATACGTGAGTTTTTCTTACATGCTGTTCAAACTTCATATTTCCTTAACATAACTTCGTTACGCAGGGCGTAGTTTTAGAAATTTTATATGTCCTGGATAAAAGACACCATCAGCAAAAGGCTGTTTCTTGCTTTTAGCGTACTTGCTGTTAACGTAATACTGATTTCCTCCCTCTCGTATCATTTCATTTCAAGCAGCAGAAGAATTCACGAGTTAACACATCACCTTGAAGATCAACGGATTCAAATTGTTAGGTTGCTTAAACTTGACCTGGATTTTTTGCGCTTTGAAATATTGAACCAGGAATTCTACCGAACAAACCACAGTTCATTGATCAACAAACGCGACAGCGTAATGGACCGCATCCATGTAAAATCAACTTTTCTCCACCGCAAATTAGACGATGACTCTCCGCAGATAAAACAATACCTGCACATAGTGGATTCTAACCTGCATCAGTACAATAATACATTTTACCAGATTGTTGAAAAGGTTAAAGTGAGAGGAATTAAAGACTATGGAATGGAGGGCACCATGCGTAAATATGCCCACGAGCTCGAAAACCACTCCACTGAAGTAAGTATGGCAGACATCCTTTCTCTGCGGAGGCACGAAAAAGATTTTTTCTTAAGAAAAGACTTACAATACAAAACAAAGTTCAATGCAATGGTAGATATGCTTATCGACCGCATTGCTCAAGATAACACTGATGAGTTTGTTGTTTATCTTTTGGAATCCTATCGAAATGCTTTCAACAAACTTTCATCGCTTGAAGAGGAAATAGGTATACTGCCAAGCGAGGGCTTGCTGGGGCAACTGGATGATCAAACCAACCAGCTGTCGGAAAAATTAGAGGTCCTCGTGCAACTGTATGATGCGTATGCTGAAAAAATTATTGAAGGAAGTCTGATGAGCACCATTATCATTGGTTTGGCTTCCATGCAGTTATCGTTTATTCTGACTTATTTTACTTCGATTCGACTTGCGCGACCTATAAAAAAATTATCCAATACCATTGGCCAGTATATGGTGACACAAGGGCTTAAAGAGGAGGACTTAACATACGAAGGAGCGACTCATGAGATCATTAATCTTTCAGACGCCTTTATTAAGTTGACACGGAAATTACGAAACCAGTTTGACGAAATCCAACGCAAGTCACATCTATTGGAGACGCGTAACCTTGAGCTTCATAAACTGAATGAAGAACTTGATAGGTTTATTTATAGTTCGGCACACGACCTGAAATCACCGTTGGCTTCCATGAGTGGACTTATTTACCTCGCCCAAAAGGAAGTTAACCTGCCGGAATTCCATCACTACTTTGATAAAATGAATACAAGCATCAACAAGATGGATGGATTTATCAGAGATATTACTGATTACGCTAAGAATAAGCGCCAGGAAATTTTAGTAGAGCCTATTGTGCTGGAGAAAATACTGGACGATATTTTTGAAAGCCTCGAGTTTATACCGAATAACAATAAAATCTACAAGTCACTAAAAATTAATGTGGATGAGTTTCATACCGATCGCACCCGGCTTGAAATTATTCTTAAAAACATTATATCAAATGCCATTCGCTATTCAGATTTCAAAAAAGATGACTCCTTCATCCGGATAGGAGCCGAGAAAAAGGAAGATAACCTGATCATTACCATAGAAGATAATGGTATTGGAATTGGTGCACAGCACGTGCCCAAAATATTTGATATGTTTTACAGGGCCATTGAGCACTCAAAAGGTTCGGGTATTGGATTGTTTCTGGTAAGGGAATCCGTTAAGATGGTCCGCGGTACAATTTCTGTGCATTCATTGTTAGGATCAGGTACTACCTTTGTTTTAACCTTACCTTGCCTCAAACAGGTCAACGTCAATCAATTGCCAGAATCTCAGCCTCTACGTTCCCTAGCGCCTCAAATCGACTGATACATTCAAACCATGTAAGTATTGGCTGGTAAACGTATGATTTTGAGCAGCCTTTAGCACCTTTTGCGCTTTCAGGTTGCAACCTGTTTATTTAAGACAACACTGAAAATAAAGGATTCTACTCTTTACAAGCCTAATGGGGGCTTGATCTCCATTTTTTATAGGTTTATCCTGTCGGTTTAAGAGCCAGAAAACAAAGTTTCTGGCAGTATCCGATCATCTCATTAAAAATACGGATGTAGGGTTTCATGGTAGTTTTGAAGCGTCTAATAGGTCAAATGCTGCACCTTTGTTACATCAAAGACCACAGCCATGATGAAAGAGATAAACTTGAAAGAAATCACCAACGCAAAAATAGTATCTCGCATGAAGCAGGTGCTTGTTCTGGTAGCCATCATTCTGATTGGTATCCTGATCTCGATCGCAACACAAGCACAACCTCCCAAGCATTTCAAATCAAAGTATGCGTGCAGTAAATTAAGCAAGAAAAGAAGCCAGTCAGAGAATATGAAAGTGGTTCAAGTTTCTGTTCGTAAGCCTAAGTATAAGCCAATGGCTGAAATAGAATCTCCTAAATACTATCGTCCTTCGGCCAAGGTTGAAAAGACTTCTAAAACAAAAGAATTGTAACTAATAATATTTTTTAAGGGTTGTTTAAAGCAGCCCCCGAAGATGTCGGGGGCTTCTTCATTTTTACCTATGCCCAACTCTTTATAGTTTTGGTCCTATGGACTACAGTGCCGAAATTTTTTTAAATCACATTGCTCAAACCACAGACTCCCCCTTTCTAATAACGGTTGAGCGGGCCGAAGGAATCTATTTGTATTCTCCCGATGGCAAGCGGTACACAGATTTAATCTCCGGAATTTCCGTCAGTAACATTGGGCATCGCCATCCTCACGTAATCCGTGCCATTAAGGAACAACTTGATAAACATCTTCATGTAATGGTGTTTGGTGAATATATTCAATCAACACCCAATCAACTTGCGCAGAAACTAGTTGATCTCCTCCCTCCGTCTTTGAATTGCAGTTACTTTGTAAACTCGGGAACAGAAGCCAATGAAGGGGCACTAAAATTAGCCAAACGATATACAGGAAGAACAGAAATCATCTCTTGTAGAAAGTCGTACCATGGAAGTACACACGGTTCATTAAGCGTCTCAGGAAATGAAGTAAAAAAATCTGCTTTCAGGCCTTTACTCCCGGATGTAAAATTCATTGATTTCAATTCCCTTTTCGATCTTGAACAAATTACGAACCGAACGGCATGTCTAATCATGGAGACCATTCAGGGAGATGCTGGTGTTCGAATTCCTGCTAAAGAATATATGAAGGCTGTTCGGAAGCGTTGTGATGAAACTGGAACGCTCTTGATTTTAGATGAGATACAGTGCGGCATGGGGCGAACTGGCACCCTCTTCGCATTTGAGCAATTCGGTATCGTGCCGGATATACTTACTATCGCTAAAGCCTTTGGTGGTGGCCTGCCTATTGGTGCATTCATTGCTGATAAAAAAATCATGCAAACGCTTACACACGACCCGATGCTGGGTCACATCACCACTTTTGGCGGGAATCCCGTGTGCTGTGCTTCTGCGTTGGCCACCATTCAAGTTATTGAAGAAGAGAAGTTACTGGAATCTGTTGAACAAAAAGGTATGCTTTTTGAAAAATTACTTCAGCATAAACACATTAAAGAAATCAGACGCATCGGGCTAATGTTTGCGGTTGACTTTGATTCAGCAGAAAGGGTTAACCGCATTGTAGAGAACGCTAAAAAAGAAGGTGTTATCTGTTACTGGTTTCTATCTCACCCAAACAGTTTTCGCATTGCTCCTCCACTCATCATTACGGAAGAACAGATTAAAGAATCATGCACCGTAATACTACAGGCTATTGAAAATTCCTAGCCCTATTTTCCCATGGTATTAAAACTGTAAACATAAAAGTCAGGATCAACTTTTATAGTAGCTTCTTTCGTTTCCAGTTTTTCCATTTTTGGTCGTGTGGTGGGCTTTAATATTTTCTCGATTCCATTTACATAAATTTTTACAGGCATGTCAAAAGAATTAATGCAATTTGACCAACGGTAAAGTAATGCACCATCTTTAACCCAATACTCAAATACCGGAATTCTGGAGTCTCTTAAATACTGATCAAAAAAAGTATCAAGTTTTAGCCCTAAACTTGTTGCCATGTAGTCTTCAATTTGCTTTGTGGTTACCGTTTGGTGATAAAATTCTTTATTGAGGCCGCGCAACGTAGCCCTCCATTTTTCATCGTTATTCACAACCTGCCTCAACGTATGCAGAAGGCTATTCCCTTTATTGTACATGTCTGATGATCCTTCTGAGTTCACACCATATTTACCAATGATAGGTTCTCGGTTTTCAATGTTTATACGCACGCCTCTTGAGTATTCTGCTCCGGCTTCTTTCCCATAATAATATTCGACAAAAAGGCTTTCGGAATACATGGTGAAGCCTTCATGAATCCACATGTCGGCAATGTCTTTGTACGTTATATTGTTGGCAAACCACTCATGGCCCGACTCATGCACAATGATGTAATCCCACTTTAATCCCCACCCAGTGCCGCTTAAATCTGTGCCCTTGTACCCCTTCTGATAGCCGTTACCATAGGTCACTGAACTTTGGTGCTCCATACCCAGATAGGGAACTTCCACCAACTTATAACTATCCTCATAAAATGGATAAGGGCCAAACCAATGTTCAAAAGCTTTTACCGTCCGCTGCGCATCGCTAAAGTGAACCTTTGCTTTTTCAAGATTAGAACGCAACACCCAATAGTCCATATCCAGAGTGCCTTTTTCTCCCGCATACTTTTCTGAAAACCGAACATAATCCCCGATGTTAATATTTACACCGTAGTTATTGATAGGATTTACAACCTCCCACGTATAGGTTTTTGTTTTATCCTTTTCAGCTTTCTCTTTTTTTAGTCGACCGTTCGATACGGCAATCAACGTTGTGGGAACGTTCAGATGAATGAGCATGCCGTTGTCAGGCTCATCATACATGTGATCCTTGCAGGGCCACCATAAACTTGCCCCAATTCCCTGACAAGATGTGGCAATAAATGGCTTTCCGTTACTATCCTTCGACCATGTAAAGCCACCATCCCACGGGGCATTTACTGCCACATGGGGCTTACCTGAGAAATGAATTTCAACCTCGCTCGTTTCTCCAGGATTTTGTGCTTTCAATAGCTTGATAAAATGTGTAAATC
>JANNQJ010000413.1:0-9979 GCA_031400675.1 Cyclobacteriaceae bacterium | reverse complement strand
AGCCCTTTAGCAGAACAGAAGAGTTGAAAAAAGCATTGCAGACAATAGCTCCGAGAGGAAAGGAGAACAAGTATTTCGCCCAGGTGTTTCAGGCGCTTCGGATTGAGGTTAACCAAGAGATGAAGGCACTTGAAGATTTTTTGCACCAATGTGGCGAAGTAATGAGAGAAGGCGGAAGGCTGGTGGTGATGAGTTATCACTCGCTGGAGGACAGAATGGTAAAGAATTTTATAAACAAGGGAAAGGTGTTTGGAGAGGTGGAGAAAGATTTTTATGGAAATGAAATTAAACCCTTTAAAGCAGTGAATCGAAAACCGATTGAAGCGACAGAGGAAGAGGTAGCAGGGAATAACAGGGCGCGGAGCGCAAAGTTGAGAGTAGCGCAAAGAAATAAGTAGCTACAAGTCGCAAGCAGTGGGAACACAACTTGAAGCTTGCAGCTAGAAGCTTGAAGCCTAAGACAGAGAAAAGAAATGGCCGAGAACAAATTAAGAATCGAACCGAAGAAGAGCGCTGGAAGCAGCAGCAACGGCACCAGTGTGTTTTCTGGATTGGAGAAGAAGCTGAAACTGGAATCGTATTTCGAAGAAGGATTTCCGGTGCAGCATTTGCCGAAAATAATTTTCGTGATGGCGTTAGGTCTTTTCTACATCGGTAACACGCACTATGCCGAAAAGACCGTGCGTAAGATCAATCACGTACAGGCCGAGGTAGAAGATTTGCGGGCGGATTACACTACGATGAAATCGGATTTGATGTTTGCTAGCAAGCAGTCGGAAGTAGCCAGAAAGGTAAAGGCATTTGGATTAGAAGAAAGTTTAGAACCACCGCACAAAATAGCAGTAGAGAAAGGTGAATATTAAGAAGTCGATATTAATCAGAGTACGCGTAGCATTTTTGTTCGTGATGCTTTTTGCCATTGCGGTAATGGTGAAGACAGGCCACATTCAAATTGCGGAAGGAGAGAAGTGGGCCAAGATGGGCGAAAAGATTTCCTTTGATTATAAAACCGTAAAAGCTACCCGCGGAAATATTTACTCCGACAATGGCAGCCTGCTGGCAACGTCATTACCATTTTACAAAGTAGCATTCGATGCTACGCTTCCCAAAGAAGAAGTATTTAAAGAAGGGTTGGATTCATTATCCTTCTTGCTGGCACGTTTTTATAAAGATAAATCTTCAAGGGATTACAAGCGTCTTTTGCAGGATGCACGTGCATCCAATAAGCAGTATATGATTTTGAGTCGGAAGCAAATTGACTATCAGGATAAAAAAATGATGACCGAATGGCCTATTTTCCGCGAAGGAAGATTGAGAGGAGGTTTGATTTTCGAAAAAGTAGACGTGCGGTATCGCCCATTCTCTAATTTAAGCAAACGAACCATTGGTTTTGTAAACGAAAACGATAAGGGTGCCGGACTTGAATTCAGTTTCAACGATCAGTTGAACGGCCAGGATGGCTACGCATACTACCAAAAAATTTCAGGTGGTATATGGAAACCGATTTTTGATGCCAACAATGTAAAAGCTGTTGATGGTTTGGATATTCAAACCACTCTGGATATTAATCTTCAGGATGTGGCTGAGACTGCGCTGCACAAAGCCATGATGCAACACAATGCCGATGACGGGTTGGTGATGGTGATGGAAGTGGCAACGGGTGAAATAAAAGCAATCTCCAATTTAAGCAGCGATGGCAACGGTTCGTTTTATGAAAAATTCAATTTCGCCACAGCGGGCTCATTTGAGCCGGGTTCGACTTTCAAATTGGTAACGATGATTGCTTTGTTGGAAGACAGCGAAGTAGAATTAACCGACAGCGTGGATACTGGAAAGGGTGAATTCACATTCTACAAGAGTGTCGTGCGCGATCACGAAGAAGGAGGTCTCGGAAAAATTACAGTTCGCGAAGCATTCGAACATTCTTCCAACGTGGCGATGGCTAAGCTTGTAGATAAAAATTTTGGAAAGCGTCCGCAGAAATTCATTGATCATGTTGATTACTTGAAATTAAACAAGCCACTGAATATTCAGATCACAGGTGAGCCGTTGCCAAAATTCAAACGTCCGGGTGAAAAAGGATGGAGCGGTATCAGCTTGCCCTGGATGGCCTACGGTTATGGAATTGAAAATACTCCGTTGCATACACTTACGCTATACAATGCAGTAGCGAATGACGGTAAAATGATCAAACCCATTTTTGTAACACAGATCCGCAAAGCCGATGATGTAAAAGAATCATTTGAAACCGAAACGATTGTTGGGAAGATCTGCTCTGATAAAACGTTGAAGAAGCTTCAGATCATGTTGGAGGGTGTAGTCCAGGATGGAACTGCAAAAAATATTAAAGACAGTCATTATAGAATAGCCGGTAAAACAGGAACGGCTCAAATATTAGAGAACGGTAAGTACACAAAGAAGTACATCACTTCATTTGTTGGATATTTTCCTGCCCACGCTCCGAAATACAGTGCGATGGTGTTGATCAAGAATCCACGGGGCTGGTACCAATATGGCAGTAACGTGGCCGCGCCTGTATTCAAAGAAATTGCTGACAACATTTACTCGCGCGACATCGATCTTCATGTAGCCGAAGACAAACCAAAGTTTGCGGAAGCTGGCGTGTTCCCTGTAATCCGTGCGGGAAACCAGGAAGAACTTACCATGTTGTGTAACGACTTAGGAGTTTCCAATCACACACAAACCGATGAAGAGTGGGTACGCGCATCTAAAAATGGTAACGCAGTTGACTGGAAGAAAAGTACAATCGGTAAAGGCATTGTGCCGGATGTGGCGGGCATGACGTTCCGTGATGCGATATTCTTATTAGAGAAAGAAGGACTAAAAGTTTTTTATGAAGGTAAAGGTCGTGTAGCAAGTCAGTCGCTTACGCCCGGTGCCCGGATATCAAAGGGAAGTAGAATTTTTATCAGATTGAATGGCTGAGTTAAAGGACATCTTGTACAAAGTATCGATTACCTCTTCGTATGGAAATATGAGCGAGGATGTGAAAGGTATTTGTTTTGACTCGCGCCAGGTTAAACCAGGTTTTGTTTTTGTTGCAGTAAAAGGCACACAATCCGATGGGCATCAATTTATCTCCAAGGCCATCCAGTCGGGAGCGAGTGCTATTGTATGTGAAAAATTACCCGAAACAATAAATGAAAAAATCGCCTACACCACCGTCAAAAATAGCGCACAAGCGCTGGGAATTATTGCTTCTAATTTTTATGGCAACCCGTCACAAAAATTAAAACTGGTTGGTGTTACCGGCACAAACGGAAAAACAACAGTAGCAACGTTGCTCTACCAGCTTTTTGGTTTGTTGGGGCATCGTGCAGGATTGATCTCCACTGTTGAGTACCGTGTTGTTGATCAGGTATTGCCATCTACACACACCACGCCCGACCCGATTCAATTGAATTTGTTATTGAGTAAGATGGTGGAGGCTGGATGTACGCACGCGTTTATGGAGGTGAGCTCACACGCGGTTGATCAGGAGCGTATAGCAGGGTTGAAATTCGTGGGCGGAGTTTTCACCAACATCACACACGATCATCTTGATTATCACAAAACTTTTGAAAACTACATTAAAGCAAAGAAGAAATTCTTTGATGAGTTGAGCAGCGATGCCTTTGCGTTGGTTAATGCCGATGATAAACGCGGCATGGTGATGATGCAAAATACGAGAGCGCGGAAGCAATCCTTCGGGTTGAAGAAGATGGTTGACTTCAAAGGAAAGATTATTAGCAACACACTTCAGGGACTGGAAATGGAAATTGGTGGGAAGTCGGTGTGGTTCAAACTTATTGGAGATTTTAATGCATACAATCTTCTGGCCGTGTACGGTACCGCTGTAGAGCTTGGTGAAGAATCAGACCAAGTGCTAACAGTTCTTTCTTCAGTGAAAGGAGCGGTGGGAAGATTTGAGTTGATACTACCCGGCTCAAAAATTACAGCCATCGTTGATTATGCACATACACCCGATGCATTGAAAAATGTGTTGGAGACGATCGCGCAATTCCGCACCGGAACAGAGCAAGTTATTTCCATCGTAGGATGCGGAGGCAACAGAGATAAAACAAAACGTCCGTTGATGGCTTCCATTGCTTGTCGACTGAGCGATAAAGTTGTGCTCACTTCCGATAACCCAAGGGATGAAGAGCCGATGGCGATCATCAAAGAAATGCAAACCGGTATCGGACCAAGTGATGCTCGTAAGACTGTGGTGATTGCTGATCGTGAAGAAGCAATCAAGATGGCCTGCATGATGGCAAAGGAAAAAGACATTGTGCTGGTGGCAGGCAAGGGACACGAGACATACCAGGAAATTAAGGGAGTGAAATATCCTTTTGACGATAGAGAAGTTGTTGAACGCATGCTAAAACTTTTTGCGAACTGATGCTTTACTACTTATTCGACTATCTAGACAAAAATTTTGACCTGATGGGAGCGGGGGTGTTCAAGTACATCTCTTTCCGTGCGGGTAGCGCTGCGGTTATTTCTCTCCTGATCACTATTACGTTTGGAAAAAAGCTGATTGACTACTTAAAGAAAAGGCAGGTTGGCGAAGAAATTAGAGAACTGGGATTAGAAGGTCAGTCGGAGAAGAGAGGAACGCCTACCATGGGCGGGTTGATCATCATTGCGGCCATACTCGCTCCAACTTTACTTTTTGCAAAACTAGATAACATCTATGTGATTTTGTTAATCACGGCCACTGTTTGGATGGGTTCAATTGGTTTTCTGGATGACTATATCAAAGTATTTAAGAAAGATAAAAAAGGTTTGGCAGGTCGCTTTAAGATTATAGGACAGGTTGGACTTGGTTTGATTGTTGGCTTCACACTTTATTTCAACGATCAGGTTGTAGTGGGTGAGGTGAAGTCAAACCCTGCTGCCAGCATGAGCATGACGCAAGCCACGGAGCAGGATTTCCAGTATGTAAAATCAACGGAAACAACAGTTCCTTTTTTCAAGAATAATGAACTTGATTATAGCAGGTTTTTGCCTGCAGCATTTAAAGATTACACATGGATCATTTATGTGCTGGTTGTGGTACTGATTGTTACTGCAGTATCCAATAGCGCAAACCTCACCGATGGCATTGACGGTCTGGCTGCCGGTGCATCGGGGATTATTGGCATTACGCTCGCGATTTTTGCATATCTCTCTGGCCGTGTCGACTTCTCAAGTTATTTGAATATCATGTACATACCTAACTTGAGCGAGCTCGTAATTTTTTGCACGGCATTCGTGGGCGCGTGTCTTGGTTTTTTGTGGTACAACGCCTACCCCGCACAAGTATTTATGGGCGACACCGGAAGTTTAACACTTGGGGGAATCATTGCCGTTGCTGCTTTGGCAGTACGCAAAGAATTATTGATTCCAGTATTGTGCGGAATTTTCCTGCTCGAAAGCCTTTCGGTGATGGCACAGGTAGCCTACTTCAAATACACGAAGAAAAAGTATGGTGAAGGAAGAAGAATTTTTCTGATGTCACCATTACATCATCACTATCAAAAGAAAAATATTCACGAATCTAAAATCGTAACGCGTTTTTGGATTGTAGGAATACTCTTGGCCATTCTCACCCTTGCAACCTTGAAACTGCAATGAAAGAATTCGTAGCGATATTGGGCGCAGGCGAAAGCGGAACGGGAGCAGCGTTGCTCGCAAAAGCGAAGGGTTTTGAAGTATTTGTTTCAGATCAGGGAACCATCAAGGATAAATATCGAGATGATCTGTTGCGCAATAAAATTGAATTCGAAGAGGGGAAGCACACCGTAGAAAAAATTCTGAAGGCTAATTTAATCATCAAGAGTCCGGGCATTCCTGATAAAGCGGAGATCATCAAAAAGATCAAGGCGAAAGGTATTGAAATCATTGATGAAATTGAATTCGGTTTCCGCTATATCAATGGAAAAGTGATTGCGATCACTGGCACAAATGGGAAGACAACTACTACGTTACTAACGTATCACCTGATGAAGACAGCTGGTTTCAGCGTGACCTTAGCTGGTAATGTAGGAGAGAGCCTGGCCAGAAAAGTCGCCAATGGCAATTCAGACTGGTATGTATTAGAAATCAGCAGCTTCCAGTTGGATGGTACGAAATCCTTCAAACCGGAGATTGGAATACTATTGAATATTACGCCTGATCATTTGGATCGGTACGAATACAACATTCAGAATTATGTGAATTCTAAGTTCCAGCTCATTCAAAAGATGGATGCAGAATCGCAATTCATCTACTATGCCGATGACGATGTAATAGCGAAGGAGCTTGCAACAAGAAAAATAGCCTCAAAAAAAATACCCATTTCACTTAAGTCAACAGCGAAAGCTCCTGTTTATTTCGATGGTGAAATGCTTTTCAATTTGAAAGAGAAGTTTTCGATTGCTCAGAAGGATACAACCTTAAAAGGTCCTCATAACCTGATTAATACCATGGCGGCTGTTTCCGCAGTGTATCTCGCGGGTGCAAAACTGAAATCTATACGCGAAGGGCTGAAGACCTTCAAAAATGCCCCACATCGGCTGGAACTTATCGCAACCGTAAACGGAGTTGATTTTGTGAACGACTCGAAAGCGACCAATGTGGATTCAGTCGTGTATGGATTAGGAAGTTATAACCAACCCCTCATTTGGATTGCAGGAGGCATTGATAAAGGCAATGATTATAACATGATTAAAGGTCAGGTGCAGGAGAAAGTGAAAGTGTTAATCTGTTTAGGGAAGGATAATGAAAAACTGAAAGAGTTTTTTCAAGGCATGGTACCGGTCATTCACGAAACACAAAGCGTGCACGACCTGGTACGTATGGCATTACGGGAGGCGAAAAAAGGTGATGTGGTTCTATTATCACCTGCTTGCGCAAGTTTTGATCTCTTCAAGAATTATGAAGACAGGGGAGATCAGTTTAGAAAAGCAGTATTGGAATTGAAGAAGGAAGTTGAAAATCAACTCGTATGATTAAACTAAAAGAATGGGCAGACAAGAACTTGCAAGGTGACAAAGTCATCTGGGCAGTAGTGTTTGCGCTCTCGCTGATTAGCATCCTGGTAGTGTATAGCTCCATTGGATCGCTGGCATACAAAAGAACTGTAAGTCCTGAAAGCTATTTGATCAAACATACATTTACGGTGTTTGTTGGATTGGCTGCCATGTGGCTAGCACACAAAGTAGATTACCGTTACTACTCACGCCTTTCAAAGATTGCGTTGTGGATCAGTATCCCGTTGCTCATTTATACTTTCACCAACGGTGTTTCTATTAATGATGCTTCACGTTGGATCTCGATTCCTATTATTGGTTCCTTCCAGCCTTCAGATTTTGCCAGCTTGGCGCTCATTATTAATCTGGCGAGCATGTTATCGAAACGCCAACAAAATATTGATGATATAAAGGAGTCGTTGATTCCTATCCTGATTTGGTGTGGTGTGATCTGTGGACTCATTGCATTGACAAACCTTTCAACTGCTGTGTTGCTTCTTGCTACCTGTTTCTTAATCATGTTCATCGGTCGTGTACCAGCAAAGTATCTGGCTATGCTTATGCTTGTCGGAATTTTGGCAGGCGCAGTCGCGATTGAGTTTGGGGTTCGTGGTGAAACTGCGAAGAACAGGATCATGAGTTTTGTTCAAGGTAAGGAACTTCCGTTCCAGGCTAAGCATGCGCGCATAGCAGTAGCAACGGGTGGAGTTTTTGGAAAAGGTCCTGGCAACAGCGATCAACGAAATATACTTCCTCATCCGTATTCCGATTTTGTGTATGCCATTGTCATCGAGGAGTACGGCATGATCGGGGGATTCGTAGTACTCGTGCTGTATCTGATTTTGTTGCATCGAGGAATGAAAGCGGCTTATAACAGTGAGCGAGCCTTTGCGGGATTACTCTCTGCTGGATTGAGTTTCGATTTGGTCTGTCAGGCCATGGTGAACATGGGTGTAGTGGTGGGATTAGGTCCGATTACAGGTCAGCCGCTACCACTTATCAGTATGGGTGGGACTTCGATGGTATTTACAGGATTAGCAGTAGGAATTATTCTCAGCGTGAGTCGGGGTGAGCGTGACCAGGTGTGGGAGCAGAAGACCAACGGAGAGATGAAGGAAACTAAAAACGTAGAAGCAGTAGCAGCGTAATGAGCACGCAACAGCCATATAGACTGATCATCAGCGGTGGATGAACCGGGGGGCATATTTTTCCAGCGATTGCTATTGCCAATACCTTTCGTGAACGTCATCCAAGTGCAGAAATACTTTTTGTGGGAGCATTGGGAAGAATGGAAATGACGCGCGTACCGGAAGCAGGCTATAAAATTATTGGCTTATGGATCAGTGGACTGCAGCGGAGTTTGAAGTTTTCAAATCTCTTGTTCCCTGTGAAGTTGATTGCCAGCTACTTCAAGGCGAAAGCAATTGTAAAAGATTTTGCTCCACATGCGGTGATTGGAACGGGTGGATATGCAAGCGGCCCGATCATGTTAGCCGCAACGAATAAAAAAATTCCTTCCGTAATACAAGAGCAAAACTCCTTTGCGGGATTGACTAACAAACAAGTGGCAGGTAAAGTGAGCAAGGTGTGCGTGGCGTATGATGGAATGGATAAATATTTTCCAAAGGATAAGATTGTGCTCACCGGAAACCCTGTGCGGAAAGATATTTTGATTATTGACGGTAAGCGAGATAGAGCGCTTAGTCATTTTGGATTAGAGGCTGGAAAAAAGACACTTCTGATCATTGGTGGAAGTCTGGGAGCAAAAACAATCAACGAAAGCATTCTGGCGGGAATTGATAAACTGATAGGTGCACAGATTCAGATAATCTGGCAGACAGGTAAGGCGTACTATAATGATTATCAAGCACAGCTTAGCAAATACGATTTGAAGAAAATCAGAGTATACGATTTTTTAATAGAGATGGACCTCGCATATGCGGCAGCAGATGTTGTGATATCACGCTCTGGTGCCATTGCAGTCTCTGAATTATGCATCGTAAAAAAGCCAAGCATCCTGGTGCCTTCACCTAACGTGGCGGAAGATCATCAAATGAAAAATGCGATGGCATTGGTAGAGAAGCAGGCAGCGCAATTGGTGGCAGATAAGGATGCACGAATCACCCTGGTGGATGAAGTCTTGAAATTGATTTTTGATGGACAGCGCACGGCTATTCTGAGCGAGAATATCAGCAAGCTCGCCAGGCCAAATGCCACGAATGAAATTGTAGATGAAATTGAAAAGTTAATAGGAGCCAGAAGTCAGAATTAATGAGTTTAGAAAAGTACCATAACGTTTATTTTCTCGGTATCGGTGGTATCGGTATGAGTGCTTTGGCGCGCTGGTTCATGAAAAGCGGAATGCATGTTTCAGGCTATGATCGTACGTCTACGGTATTGACCGATGAGCTGAAAAGCGAAGGTATGGAAATTCATTTTGATGATGCGGTAGCCAGTATTCCGAAGCAGGTTATTGATCAGAAAGAAAAAACGTTGGTTGTATTTACGCCCGCTATTCCAAAAGATCACTCAGAACATGCCTATCTGAAAGCAAAAGGATATGATATCCTCAAGCGTTCTGAAGTTCTTGGACTTATTACCAAGAGCTACAAGACCATCGGTGTAGCAGGTACGCATGGTAAGACCACCACATCTTCTATGGTGGCGCACATTCTGAAAGTAGCGAAGAAAGATATGGTTGCTTTCCTCGGAGGCATTACAACAAATTACGAATCGAACCTTGTGATGGAAGGAAAGGTGAGTTCGAATACAACGGTAGTAGTGGAGGCGGATGAATTTGATCGCTCGTTTCTTCGATTATTCCCCGAGATCGCAGTGGTGACGTCAGCCGATGCCGACCACCTTGATATCTATGGCGATCACGAAAGCATGCTCACCTCGTTTAGGGATTTTGTCAAACAAATCAAGAAAGGTGGTTCGCTCATTATTCACGAATCGATCGCAGAATTAATCGCGAACGATGC
>JANNQJ010000412.1:0-4411 GCA_031400675.1 Cyclobacteriaceae bacterium | reverse complement strand
GAAAAATAGTCGTATGGATCCAGTACCAATAATACGGTCTGACTAACAGCCTTTTTAAGCAAGGGGGCAAAATGTTGTCGAGAGATGGAAATATTTTTAGAAAGAATGCTCATGAAATTATCGAGTGCTTCCTTTACATCGGTATGTTCATAGTCGAAGTATGGGCTCTTCAGTTTTTTAAGCTCCTCTTTCCATGCCTTAAAAAGTTCACGTACAATGAACAAGTTAATTTGTTGCACATCGCATAGGGTTAGAATTTCCTTTCCATCAATTTTTTGTTTCTCAACAAAAGCTTTTTTTAATATCTTTTCGGCATAGGCGTCACTATACAGAGCTATGGCTTCTAAACTGATCTTCTCGTCCATGGTCAAAACTAAATTTATCGCGTACTTTGTGGCCTTAAAGTTAATCGTTATCCTGAATCAGAACGTACGATGGCCGTAATTGTGATCAAGAATCTAAAGGAAAAAACCCTTGAAGTTCAGGATTTTTCGAAAACGATCCTTCAACATGTGCAGCAAAACAACCTCGACTGGATGCAAGCATGTGGAGGAAAAGGCAGATGTACGACCTGTAAGGTGATTGTATTACAGGGAGTTGAAAATCTTGAACCTAAAACACAGCCCGAACTTCAATACGAAAGCCAGGGATTGCTGATCAATAATGAGAGACTTTCATGCCAGGCAAAAATCAAGGGTAGTATTACTATTCTTGTTCCCGAAGAAGGTCAATTGCCACACATAAAGTATTCAGAGTGAATGAATAAATTGCAGAATGTTTATTGAACCCCAGTTGGGAAGGAAAGAACCTCCCGGTAGAACCGGTTGGATTGAAGTAATATGCGGTTGTATGTTTTCCGGAAAAACCGAAGAACTGATTCGCAGACTTAATCGTGCCCTGATAGCAAAACAAAAGGTGGAAATATTCAAACCTAAAACGGATACGCGCTATCACGAGGAAAATATTGTGTCACACAATGAGAATGCGATCCGGTCAACTCCCGTAAATTTTGCCAGTGATATTTTATTATTGGCAGGCGATTGCGATGTGGTAGGTGTAGATGAAGCCCAGTTTTTTGATGAGTCCATTGTAGAGGTTTGCAATACATTAGCTAATAGTGGAAAGCGGGTAATTGTAGCAGGCTTAGATATGGATTTTGAAGGGAAACCTTTTGGACCCATGCCCAATTTGCTCTCTATCGCTGAATTTGTTACAAAAGTTCATGCCATCGATACACGTACTGGCGAGCTCGCTTCGTTCTCTTTCAGACTTTCCGACAACAGTGAGCAGGTAATGTTGGGTGAACGAAATCAATATGAGGCCCGCAGTCGTAAAAGTTTTATGGAAGGAATGAAGAGTCGAAAGAAGACGGATGAGTAAAACACAAATCATCAAGCTGGTATTATTAATGATTAATTGTCAATTATTCATTGATAGTTATGCGCAGGAAATTCCGATTGGCACGTGGCGAACTCACACTTCATTTAATTCGGTTCATTCAGTTTCTATTGGTCCTGACAAAGTCTATGCAGCCTCATCGAATGGGGTAATGGTATTTGATCAAACAAATAATAGCCTGTCAACCATTACCAAGCTGGATGGATTGAGCACTACCGGTATTACCCAGGTGGCTGTAGATCAACCCCGCCAACAAGTGCTGATTGCCTACAACGATGGTGATCTCGATATTTTACGTTCGAATGAGATTATTAATTTCGATCGACTGAAAACATCCACAACGGTTACGGGTTCCAAGAAAATCAGCCATATCTCCGTGAACGGAAATTTTGCATACATCTCTACCGACTACGGTTTAGTCGTGTTTGATTTAATTCAATTAGAGGTAAAAGAAACCTGGCGTGACTTGGGGCCTGCTGGTGAAAAAATTAAAATTTATCAAAGCACCTTCTTCAGCGATACTATTTTTTTGGCAACAGAGCAAGGCGTGTTAGCGGGTGATATGGATGAAAATCTGTTGGACTTTAATAATTGGCTTAGATTTAATACGGGAGTGTTTAATGGAGATATTCAATCGATCACCATGTTTAATGACAACGTATATGCAGCAATCAATGGTTCTGGAATTCATCGCTATGAAAACGGAAGCTGGAGTTTAGCAAGTTTTTTACCAGGATTGTCTTATAAGAACATCACCGCAGGAACAACGGACATGTTCGTAACGGAGGGCAATAATCTGTACACTGTCAGTACAACGGATGTGGTGACACCGATAACTTCAGATAAAATTGAAAGCCCTGTAATAGCGTTTGAAGATAGTGGTGGAAAATTATGGGTTGGGGATGAACGAAATGGATTGGTTTCTGATAAAACCGGAAGTTTTGAAAGTTATGTTTCTAATGGTCCGTCATTTTCAGGTGGATTGCGATTGAAGTATGATGCACCATCGAACAACATGTTTGCGGTTTCAGGTGGGTACAGTTCTGGATTCACTGCTCTGTTGAATACAGAATATTTAAATACGTTTACATCCGGTAGTTGGGAGCAAGAAGTTTTATTTTCAGATCGGGATCTTACAGATGTTGCAATTTCGGGCAATAGAATGTTTCTTTCTTCTTTCGGAAAGGGTATTCAAGTAATTGAAAGTGGTACTATTCTTTTTACAGATGAAACAACCAGCCCGGCCATTACCGCTCTTGCTGCCTCCTCAGCAGGCATGTGGGCAACGAATTATGGATCAGCTCAAGCATTGAATTTATTGAAGAGTGACAATACCTGGGAGCCATTTTCCTTTCCGGCAATAGCGGCTTCGCGTTATGTGACTGAGCTTGCAGTGGATTATTTGGGCAATGTATGGATGGTGTTAAATCCTGCAAATGGTGGTGGAATTATAGTATTTGATAAACAGGCCAATCAAACGGCTTACCTGACAGAAGTTTCGGGATCGGGCGGATTGCCAAGCCGGTCGGTTTATTCGATTGCGATGGATCGCGATGGCCAGGTGTGGGTAGGCACGGCCGCGGGTGCTGCTTATTTTCCAGATCCTTCACGGGTATTCAGTGCGAATATCAATTCAGTAAAACCGATTTTTGAAAATCGCTTTCTGTTGCGCGATGAAAAAATTACTTCCATTGAAGTAGATGGAGGCAACCGAAAATGGATGGGCACAGAACGAGGTGTGTGGCTATTCAATCCCTTTGGCGAAACGCAAGTCTATAATTTTAATGCGGCTAACAGTCCGCTACTTTCCGATAACATCGTGGACATGGAAATTAATAGCCAATCGGGTGAGATTTTTTTTATAACGGATGCTGGAATCGTTTCCTTTCGATCGGATGCAACATCCAGTGATGCGGCTTTTCACAACGTAAAAATATTTCCAAATCCTGTAACAGCAGAATTTAACGGCCAAGTTGGAATTTCAGGTCTAGCCTCCGATGCATTTGTAAAAATCACAGATATATCCGGTAAGCTGATTTGGCAATCACAGGCGAATGGAGGAACGGCCACCTGGAATGTTCGTGATTACAACGGAAGGCGTGCTGCCACCGGGATGTATTTGGTGTTTAGTACTACACAAGATGGAAGTGAGAGTGTGGTAGGGAAAATAGCTGTTGTAGATTAAGAATTCAAAAGTTTCAAGTTTAACGTTTAAAGTTGGCCAGTTTCCTTGAACCTTGAACTTTAAACCTTGAACTTTGAATTGATGTTACACAAAACCCGTGGAATTGTTTTCCGGTTTACCAAGTATGGAGATTCCTCCATCATTGTTATCATTTTCACAGAGCTGTTCGGATTACAGACCTACATCGTGAACGGTGTGCGCAGTAAATCAGCCAAAAGTAAAATAGCCTTATATCAGCCGCTCACGTTACTAGATTTAGTGGTGTATTATAAAGAGAATGCAAACATCAAGCGCATTAAGGAGGTGCGATGTTTACATCAGTACCAAACACTACAAACTGATATTCGAAAGTCTTCCATCGGCATGTTCATCAATGAAATATTGAACAAAACAGTGAAAGAAGAGAATCACGCACAAGAATTGTTTGAATTTTTTCTTGATTCTTTGATCATTTTAGATAATCAAAAAACTGATTATGAAAACTTCCATTTAATCTTTTTGATTAAACTGAGCAGGTTTTTGGGTTTTGGCGCTCACGAAAGTGACGAGGTACTGACGAGAAGACTAACCGGGAAAGAAGAAGAAGTCTTGTTGAAAAAATTACTCACGGCTGAGTATGGGGATACAGTTGTCATGACGAACACCCAACGAAGAGTCTTGCTTGAAATTCTTCTCCGGTTTTATTCAGCTCACATGGATACGTTAGGAGAAATACGTTCTGTACAGGTGTTGAAGGAAGTGATGGGTTAATTCCCGGCCTTGTGCCGGGATCCCACTTAGGGATCGCGGAATAATCCGCGACTAAGTAAACTCCAGCTTAAACCCCAC
>JANNQJ010000411.1:0-4575 GCA_031400675.1 Cyclobacteriaceae bacterium | reverse complement strand
TGAACAGCCTTTGCATTTTTCGCTGCAGAGTCTTTAAGTACAAGTAAGGCCTTTTCCAACATGGCGTATAACCCAACAGGATTCTTATCATTTCGATAGCTTCCCAGGCACCATTCTATATCTCCTTGCAAGCCGTATTCAATTTTCAAAGACTTTAATTTTTTAAGAACATCTTCTGATGTCTTTTCAATAGGATTAACAGCAGGTTTTTTTGGCTTTGAAGATGTCATGCTCTTCTTAACAGGCTCAGCAACTTTCTTCGCTGGGCTTTTAACTGGTTTCTTAGCCATAGGGATCAACGTTTAAGATGTTTGAATGATTGAAGTTACAACTGGATAGGTGCGTTGACAAGCAATGCGTGTATTAAATTACCGCAACCGAATGAAAATACAGTGCTGCTAAATTATTTTGAAGGATATGAGGTGAGTACGTGGGGCGAAAAAACAAAAGGGAAGTAATTCCAAATCACTTCCCTTCGCAAAGTTTCTTTAGGTATTACCTAATTACTTCTTCTTCTTAGCTGCTTTTTTCTTAGCTGCTTTTTTTGCTTTTTTTGCCATAGCGTTTATAAATTTTATGTTAAAACTGATGAAAAGGTATAACAAAAATTTAATTCTCAAAAATTTTTCAAATCTTTTTTTTGATTGACAGATTTTTTACAGAGTACATGTCTTGATTTTTATCATCCGATTTTTACTAAATCACATTCACTTCGGGTTGAAGATTGATATCAAATTTTTCTTTAACAGATGTTAAAATATTTTGAGCAAGAGCCCAAATATTTTCGCCTGTACCACCGCCATAGTTTACAAGCACAAGTGCTTGATGAGGATGAACGCCAATGTTTTCAAAAGTTTTTCCTTTCCAATCGCACTGCTCAATAAGCCACCCAGCAGGAGTCTTAACTTCTTGATTTACAGTATTATATCCTGGTATTTGCGGATATATAGTCTTTAGTTTTTCAAAGTGTTGTTTCGTGATTGTTGGGTTCTTGAAGAAGCTTCCTGCATTTCCAATCACAGCGGGGTCTGGTAATTTTTGTTGACGTATTGCAATCACCGCATCACTGATTGCACGCACCGAAAGTGGCTGTGTATTTTGTTGTTTCAGTGTTGCTTCGATGGCACCATATGTGGTGTTGAATTGATGATTTTTTTTGGTGAGTGTTAAAGTAACACTTGAAATAAAATATTTTCCCTTCAGCTTCTGTTTGAACACACTTTCTCGATAATCGAACCCACATTCAGGATTGGAGAAGACTTTGACGTTACCCGAAGTAAGGTCAATTGCTTCCACATTTTTGATCACTTCTTTGATCTCCACACCATACGCTCCAATGTTTTGCATGGGTGCCGCACCCACCGTGCCGGGTATCAGTGAAAGATTTTCAATGCCGCCCCAATCATGTGCTACACAATGAAGAACGAGCGCATGCCATGCTTCTCCTGCGCCTGCTTTTATGACTATAGAAGTGTCATCTTGGGATACAATCACGATGCCTTTAATGTCAACTTTGATAACAAGCCCATGAAAATCTCCCGTTAACAGCACATTACTGCCGCCTCCTAAGATTAAATGTTTCTCCTGCTTGTACAGAGGGTGCTTCTGTAATTCCTGAAAATCTTCCACAGAATGAATGGATGCAAAATACTTCGCCTTTGCTTGGATTTTAAAAGTGTTATAGGGAAGAAGTTCTACCTGTTCCTGAATATTCATATTATGACAATCGCATCAGGAACAAAAATGGTAAATATTTCGAAATACCTCAGATTCCCTTCAAACTACTCTTGGCTATTTTAATGAGGCAGAACCGGGGCAACCGTCCTGCAACGTATGTTGTACCGCTTACAGCCAGATCACCTTCGGTTGTTTGGATCACTGAAGCAATTTCAAACGGGTTGGAGTATCCAATGTATTCACTGTCGAGGAATTCACCAGTGGCTTCATCGTAGAAGTAAAGGCCGATCTGTTTCGACTTGGTATTGCTTCCATATACTAATACGTTTTTTCCGTTAATAGTAGCACGAATTATCTTTACCGTTGCGTTAGATTCTAACTCAGGGAGAGTATTCCCCTCCAGGTCCACACTGGAGGTAATACCTGAAGTATTCAACACAGCATTGGGGATAATGTTGTTGTCTCCGAAATTGAAAGTAGAGGTTGCAAAGGCGGAACCAGTTATCGGCAACACCGCGCTAAACCCACCATCATCTTGCTGTCCTTGCACAATACCATTTGGTTCATTTTGGGTCAGGTCCGTAAATACCAGAGAGAAAGTATAGTTAAAAAACCCATTGAAATAGTAAAGACCTCCGGGAATACGGCCAACCTCAAAAGGAAACTGCTGCCCTGTTCTTAAAAAGTGATTGATAAGAGGTTCCTCTACTGCATCACCTGCACCTATTGAATATCCTTTTGATTGAGATATACTTCCTGTGGTGCTCATAAGGGAGATCACTGATTCCTTGTTTAGCGCGTCATAGCTTAATAGCAATAAGTTGGTGCCATCTGGCGCTGCAGCTGCAGGGTAGGTCAGTATTAGATCTAATGGAAGCATGGTGACACCTTCTAGGTTTTCATCTGCGGTTGCGAGATGGGCCTCCAGTGTCAACGGGTCCATGCAGAAGAATTTAAAACTGATTCCAGATGGCATCAGTTGAGCAATCGGGTTCACGAAGCTTTCATCCACTTCCAGCTCTTTTACAAAATTTCCGAAGCGATCGGCTTTCAATAAATAAATGCCCGTGAAATTGGTGTTATCCAATCTTCTTCCACCCAACATCAAATAACCACCATCAGAAGTTTGTCGCATATCAATGGGATAATAGGAAGCATCGAACTGGTCATTGTCGTAGATTCTTGTAAATGCCTTCTCATCCAACGCTGTGGTTGATTCTTCCAGGCAGGCTGTTGCGAATAGAATGGGAAGCAGGAGTATGTATCTTCTAAGCATACGATTCGATTAAGGTCTGTCTAATGAAGTGAAACCAGTGGTGAGGAAACGAAGCGGGAAGAGACAACCTAAAGAAATTGAGAAGTTGTTCATCTTGATATCATCCATCACATCGCCTGCTCCTGAAAGACGTTCATTGCCATACCTGTTCTCCGTTGAATTTATCAGGCTCATTCCCTTGCGATAAACAAGGTCTAGGTTAATCCTGATGTTGCCGATATGATAATTGACGCCTGCACCCGCCATCAAACCCCAATTATATTTAGCAAAAAGATCTTCGGCACCTACAATGATATCGGGCTCGGTAAACTTATTTTCTCCTCCTGAAGCATAATCAATCCCTGAAATTCCAATGGACTTATTAGCGTTGAGAAGAATGGCATAATATGCACCAACCTGGACGTAAGGACGAAGCTTTGTATTGGTAATGTCATATTTCACAAGCAAGGGAATTTCCGCATAATCAATTTGTTGCTCCTGATCGTAATTTAATTCAAGCATGGGAACATCATCCTGAGTCCAGGATGATTGAGTTGAGTAAACAAAACTCGAATGCCGATAGGTTGGCTGTAGACTTAATGAGAATCCCTTAAAAGTAAATGTAATCTCTACCGTAGCCTGACTCCCTACGGTGGAGTAATTGTCATAGGTTTTCTTTGTTTGTGAAGAAGTGTAGTTCGTTGGAGAAATTACGGCATACGATTTATCAACAACGACTCCCGAAAAGTTAACGCCACCTTTAAATCCAAGCCACCACTGTTTTTCCAGGAATTTATCTTTCTGCTTACCTTGTGTGTTAAACGAAGCAGGCTTTTTACGTTTGCCCTGACTGTAACCAGCCAGGCATAACAACAGGCAAAGGGTAAGGAGGTAGAGTTTTTTCATACTGTTTAATTATTCTCAAAGTTTTTAGCCTTCGCGGCCCAGTGCCGCGATCCCCATTGTATTCTGCTTAAGGGGATGCCGGAACAAGTCCGGCAAGAGGCTTCAATTTATTTTTTTTTGATGCACCACCTATTTAGTTACCATCATTTTCTTTGAATCTTTAAAGCCACCAGCCTTCATCTGATAAATATACATCCCAGGCTTGAGGTCTGAAATTTGAACTTGAATAGAATGTGACCCTGGCGCAAAAGTGGTATTGATTAAATTCCTAACCCTGTCTCCGCGACTATCAAATAAGTCAATGACTACCGGTAACTCATGATTCACCTTAAATCTGATATTCGTTACAGTTTTAGCAGGATTGGGGTAGCATTGATCGAGTGCATAACGCTGTGATACGAAATCATCATTGCCGGTGATTACGCTGCGCGCTAAAGGTAAGCGAACATAATCAGGGCCACCGTCTTCAGGTGTGCCACTAATAAAATTTCCGAAAAATATGTCAATGTCAATAGTACTTTCTTCCACTCCCATCCAATCATGTAACAAGTTGGCATACACCTGTCGGTAATCGTATTGCATCTCAATGTTGTCCTTGGTCATATCTGGTACTTTACCAACTACGCCTGGCTCAACTCCTCTTCCAAAAATCATAATGGGTCCGCCCGTGCCGTGATCGGTACCATAGCTGCCGTTAGAATGAATTCTCCGTCCGAATTCAGAAGTGGAGACTGTTA
>JANNQJ010000410.1:0-1877 GCA_031400675.1 Cyclobacteriaceae bacterium | reverse complement strand
GGAAGAGTTCAGAGACAAATTGAAAATAGGAGAAAGCAGGCGCGATTTTCAAATGTTGGTAGCGGATAACTGTGCTCCGGCTTCGCCTCCAAAGATTGTGGGCAAGAAGTTGACCGATGCTACTTTTACGTATGACAACTTCATGAGTGTAAGTTTTAACAACACGGTAGCGGATCAAGACCGTTGTATTATAGTTCGTGTATCTGATCCTGACTCTGAAGCGACTGCTGATAACACAGAACAGATTCGAATCCGCGCGATTGGATTAAACTTTAAAGACAAAGATTTAAATGAGATACTTCCGTCTGTTACAACTGATTTGTTGGTGGCTGGTGGCGTCAAAGAATTCAGAATATGTTTTCCTAAATGTCCGTATTTTATAGGAGGTCCTTATGAAGTGGGTATCATTGCCATGGATGACGCGTGCAGTCTTCCGTTGATGGATACATTGAAAGTTAGTGTGAATGTTGAGCCACCACCCAACGCGAACCCGTATTTCACAACCAATGTCAATACAATTGTTTTGGTAAATGAAGGAGACCAAATAAGTTTTCCCTTTCAAGTTAAGGATGATGATCTGGATACGTTATTAGTCTCACCTATGACCGAAGGTTTTTTATTGACCCCCGCAGGAATGAAATTTACTATTACTAGCCAACAACCAGGTTTGGTAAATGGCATGCTGAGTTGGAATGCCTATTGTGACCTCTATGATTTCACTAAGCGCACAAATTTTCAAGTGAAGATACGAGTGGAGGATAAAGATCAATGTGATGCAAATGAACCTGTATTTGCCGTCTATAACCTTACGGTAAAGTTACCTGGCAACGCTGATCCTGTTATCGACACTGACCTCACGGGCGCAGTTAACGAGAGAAGAGTTTTGGGTCTTAAACGGTATGTAGGCGAATCACTTTCCTTTACTGTTACAGGGAGGGATCTAGTGGATAATGATTTTCTGCGACTGACTGGTGTTGGCAAGGGTTTTAGTTTGAGTGATTACGGTATTTCATTTTCACCAAGTAGTGGAAATGGTACCGTTCAATCAAAATTTCAATGGGAGGTGAGTTGTGAAAATTTTACCAAGTTTTCAACTGATAAGGTTGACTCTTTGAGTTTTCAATTTATTGCAGTAGACAATTCTAACAAGTGCAGATTATATAAAGCAGATACGGTGGATGTATCTGTAAAAATTTTTCCACCTAATAATGCTGCTCCAGCCTTGTTGGTGAACAGTCTTAATCCGAATTTAAAATTGATCAACAATCAACTTGATGTAACCTTAGGTCAGCAAATATCTCTTGGGCTGCAGGGCGTTGATGCGGACATTTCACCATCAAAGGATGCATTGAAACTAACCTTATTAAAAGCGGAAGGAAATGTGCCACTAGAAGGCTTTGCGTTTACCCCAGCTGAAGGAACTAGTCCCATTGAAACCACCTGGGTGTGGAACCCCGACTGTAGTATTTTTCAAAATGGCATTTATGAAAATGATTACGTGCTCACATTTCGAATAGCAGACGACCGATGTTTTACGGCAACAGCTGATACAGTTCAGATTAATATAAAAATCCGTGATGTTAACGGCACAGATGAATTTTTTGAGCCCATCAATTTCTTTTCGCCTAATGACGATGGATTCAATGATTATTATTCAATGGATATTAAAGATGTGGACACAGGTGAACTTCTAAACATATTGCCGTTAGATAATTGTGTAGCACAATTTCAGGGTGTGCGAATTTATAACCGATGGGGCAATCAGGTTTTCGAAAGTGTTGAGGACACCCGTTCGGGCGCGGTGGGACACCACCATTTCGCCCCGATGCATGACGTGAAGGAAGGCGCGGCCGGGCTCGGCGGCAAACAGCGTGGAG
>JANNQJ010000409.1:0-12542 GCA_031400675.1 Cyclobacteriaceae bacterium | reverse complement strand
CAGATGTGCGAAATATCCGACGTGGTAACGCCCGTGATGGCGGGCACCGCTGTCACGCCATCTGGATGCACTTGTTGAAATGCTGGTGCTGTCAGGACGCTCGCTTCCCCATGTGCTGATGATGTTGGTGCCAGAAGCGTGGCAAGACAATAAACTCATGGATCCGCACCGCAAGGCATTCTATAAGTATCATGCTTCCATGATGGAGCCGTGGGATGGTCCTGCAGCATTGGTGTTTACGGATGGAAGCAGAATTGGAGCAACGCTGGATCGAAATGGACTTCGTCCACTACGTTATTGTATTACCCGTACAGGTCGAGTGATTGCGGCATCTGAAGCA
Organism: Cyclobacteriaceae bacterium; assembly: GCA_031400675.1. Lineage (GTDB taxonomy): Bacteria > Bacteroidota > Bacteroidia > Cytophagales > Cyclobacteriaceae > UBA2336. The sequence goes on along the minus strand of JANNQJ010000409.1, from coordinate 12,202 downwards.
GGAGCGTTATCGATTAATCCGAAGGAAATTCTGGAGAAAGGAAGAATCACGCCCGGTAAAATGCTGATGGTTGATCTGCTAAAAGGAAAAGTGCTGGGTGACGATGTAGTGAAACGAACGGTGTATGAAGGCAAACCTTATTATAATTGGATCATTGAAAACCGTTTAAGACTTCGGCTGGAACCTGAACAAACTTTATTTCAAAACGACTTTGATGATAGAACATTACCACAGCGACAGCGTGCGTATGGGTTTACTACTGAAGATGTGAAAATGATAATCACACCCATGGCCGCAACGGGTTACGAACCAGTCGGATCGATGGGCGATGACACCCCCCACGCTGTTCTTTCAAAAGAAAGTCGTCACCTCTCCAATTATTTCAAACAACATTTTGCGCAGGTAAGTAATCCACCTATTGATCCGATCCGTGAACGTCTGGTGATGTCGTTGTTCACGCGCATCGGAGTAAGTTTGAATGTACTGGAAGAAACGCCACAGCATACCAATCAAATTCACATTTCGCAACCTGTGTTGTTGAATACGGATCTTGAAAAGTTAAAGCACCTGCCGGCACATGGATTTGAGTACGCGGTTATTAAATCAGTATTCAAAGCCGATGGTAAACCTGGAAGGTTGGAAGAAGGAATAAAAAAAATATGCGCAGAAGCTGAGAAGGCTGTTAAGGACGGAAAGAAAATTATTGTTATTTCTGATAAGAGCATCAGCGCAGACTGTGCACCTATTCCCTCTATGATGGCAATTGGTGCCGTACATCATTCGTTGATTGAAAAAAGAGTGAGAACCTTAACCGGACTTTTAGTTGAGGCCGGTGATGTTTGGGAGGCCCATCACTTTGCAACGATCATTGGTTATGGGGCAAGCGCCATCAATCCCTACATGGCATTTGAAACAATTCATTCACTTAATGCACAACATGCGTTTGGTAAATCCATAACTGATGATGAGGCATTTGCGAATTATCAGAAAGCCATCGGTAACGGATTGTTGAAGATCATATCCAAAATGGGTATTAGTACACTTCAATCATATCAATCCTCACAAATTTTTGAAGCGTTAGGTATTGGCAGTGATGTAATCGAGAAGTGTTTTCGTGGTACGATCAGTCGAATAGAGGGATTGTCGTTCGATGACATTGCCCAGGAAGTGTTGGTTCGTCATCAATTAGCCTACAGAAATCAAAACAAAGAACTTCCCGTAGGCGGCATTTACCAATGGAAGCGTACAGGGGAGAAGCATTTATTTAGCCCAGAAATTATTCACTTGCTTCAATATTCAACCAAGTCTAATAACTACGGTCTTTATAAAAAGTACAGTGAGAAGATTAATGATCAGGCGAATGACACGCTGACTTTCCGTGGATTGTTTGAGTTTAAAAGACGAAACTCCATTCCGATTGATGAAGTTGAGCCTGTGGAGGAAATTTTCAAGCGGTTCGCTACAGGTGCCATGTCGTTCGGATCGATTTCGCACGAAGCACATTCTACGTTGGCTATTGCCATGAATAGAATAGGTGGGAAAAGCAACAGTGGTGAAGGTGGAGAAGATGAGATTCGTTTTGAGAAAAAAGAAAATGGAGACTGGGAACGCTCGGCAATTAAACAGGTTGCCTCTGGACGTTTTGGTGTAACAAGCTATTATCTCTCAAATGCGGATGAGCTTCAAATTAAAATGGCCCAAGGCGCAAAGCCAGGTGAAGGTGGCCAGTTACCGGGCCATAAAGTTGATGATTGGATTGGTCGTGTGCGACACTCTACACCGGGTGTTGGATTAATTTCTCCTCCACCGCATCACGATATTTATTCGATTGAAGATCTCGCCCAACTTATTTACGATTTAAAAAATGCAAACCGCCAGGCACGCATCAATGTAAAACTTGTATCGCAAGCAGGGGTGGGAACTGTAGCAGCGGGTGTTGCCAAGGCTAAGGCTGATGCTATTTTAATTTCTGGTGGCGATGGAGGAACAGGTGCATCACCTATTAGTTCAGTACGGCATGCAGGTCTGCCGTGGGAGTTAGGATTAGCGGAAGCCCATCAAACGCTTGTTAAGAATAATTTAAGGAGTCGTGTGACACTTCAAACGGATGGACAGATTCGCACGGGCAAGGATATTGCTATTGCAACGATGTTGGGTGCAGAAGAATGGGGTGTTGCTACAGCGGCACTTGTGATAGAAGGTTGCATCATGATGCGCAAGTGTCATTTGAACACCTGTCCGGTTGGTATTGCCACCCAAGACAGTGAACTGCGAAAGTTATTTACAGGCAATCCAGATCATGTCGTGAATTTTTTCACTTTCCTCGCACAGGATTTACGTGAAGTGATGGCGAGCCTGGGCTTCAGAACAATCAACGAAATGGTAGGCCGCTCCGATGTGTTGCGTGTTAGACAGGATGTGGATCATTGGAAAATTAAAAAACTCGATCTCTCCCCCATTCTTCACCGTGAGACCGCACAAGACGGGGTTGGTTTGTACAAACAAATCGAACAGGATTTTGAATTGGAGAAAGTGTTGGATTGGAAACTCCTGGAGTTTGCACGCGCTGCTCTTGATGATGGAGAAAAAGTCGAACGAAAATTCAACATCTGTAATACCGATCGTTCGACCGGTGCTTTGTTGTCGAACGAAATATCAAAAAAACATAAAGGCAAAGGATTACCGGAAGACACGATTCAATATGGATTCAAAGGTTCAGCTGGGCAAAGCTTTGGAGCGTTTGTAGCCCCGGGTGTAACGTTCACGTTGGAAGGAGAAGCCAACGATTACTTTGGAAAGGGCTTATCGGGTGGAAAACTGATTGTGTATCCAGACAAGGACGCTTCCTTCAAAGCAGAAGACAACATCATCATCGGCAACGTAGCATTTTATGGTGCCACATCAGGAGAGGCCTATATCCGCGGACAAGCCGGAGAACGTTTTTGTGTACGCAACTCAGGTGTGAACGCTGTGGTGGAAGGTGTGGGGGATCATGCCTGTGAATACATGACCGGAGGGAGAGTGGTGATACTGGGTAAGACTGGAAGAAATTTTACCGCAGGTATGAGCGGGGGTATTGCCTATGTGTTTGATCCGGAACATAACCTGGAACGATTAGTCAACAAAGACATGGTTGAGCTTGAAACTATGGATGACCATGATCACTTGGAAGTGAAGGCTATGATCGAAAAGCATTTTAATTATACCGGAAGCGATCCTGCTGAATGGATTTTAGAAAATTGGGGAGATGCAGCAAAGCTTTTTGTAAAAGTGATGCCGAAGGATTTCAAGGCAGTGCTGATCAAACAAAAGTCAATGAAATTAGAAGAAGCAACTGTTCTTAAATAGAGTTAAGAAATGGGTCAAGTACACGGATTTATGAAGTTCACCCGTGAGATGCCAACCTCACGGAATCCTAAGGAACGCATTAAGGATTACAAGGAAGTGTATACTCCATTGCCGAAAGAAAAAGTGAAAGAGCAAAGTGCGCGGTGTATGGATTGCGGTGTTCCCTTTTGTCATCATGGTTGTCCGCTGGGTAATAACATTCCTGATTTTAATGATGCCGTGTACCAGGGCAAGTGGGATGAGGCAATTCAAATTTTAAGCACTACCAATAATTTTCCCGAGTTTACAGGAAGGATTTGTCCTGCGCCTTGTGAAGCAAGTTGTGTGTTGAGTATCAATAACAAACCAGTCGCTATTGAGTACATAGAAAGGGCTATTGCGGAAACTGCTTTTGAAAAGGGATACATCAAACCTAATCCACCGCAACATAGAACCGGAAAGCGTGTGGCCGTGGTGGGCTCGGGCCCTGCCGGGTTGGCGGCAGCAGCACAACTGAATAAAGCAGGGCATTGGGTTACCGTCTTAGAGCGAAGCGATCGTATTGGCGGGTTACTGCGATACGGTATTCCCGATTTCAAATTGGAAAAAAACATTCTGGATCGAAGGATTGATCTGATGGAAAAAGAGGGAATTGTTTTCCAAACCAATGCGCATGTGGGCGTAAACATGAGTGCTAAACATATAAAACGTGAGTACAATGTTGTAGTAATTTGTGGAGGCGCTTCTGCTCCTCGTGATTTACCAATACCCGGAAGACACAGTAAAGGAGTTCACTATGCGATGGAATTTCTTCCCCAGCAAAATAAGCGCGTAGCAGGCGATCAGCTTCCAGAAAACATTTTAGCCACCGGAAAAAATGTAATTGTCATTGGTGGAGGAGATACAGGCTCTGACTGTGTGGGGACATCCAACAGACAAGGTGCAAAATCAGTTACACAGATTGAATTGCTGGTGCAGCCACCGCTCACCAGAAGCGAGAGCAATCCATGGCCTCAGTGGCCTATGGTATTGATGACATCGTCTTCGCACGAAGAAGGTGTTCAGCGCCAATGGTCTATTCTCACAAAAGAGTTTCTGCGCGATGACAGCGGAAATCTTTCTGGTTTACAGATTGTAGAAATAAAATGGGTTGTAAATGAGCAGGGCAAAATGGGGTTTGAGGAAATTGCCGGAACGGAAAGGGTCTTGCCCTGCGAACTCGCTTTGTTAGCCATTGGATTTACAGGTGCTGAGAAGATCGGGCTTGTGGAAGAGCTGAAACTCGAAATTGACGAGCGTGGCAATCTAAAAACAAATAACTACATGACTTCTCAGAAGGGAGTATTTGCAGCCGGTGATATGCGAAGAGGGCAATCGCTTGTGGTGTGGGCTATTTCAGAAGGACGCGAAGCAGCTCGCGCAGCCGATATCTGGTTAATGGGCAACTCTCAACTGGAGACCAAAGATGCTTCGTTTGTTAACATCAATAGATAGCATAAACGAGATTCCCTCAACTTTCGGACTTCCCAACTTTTCAGACTAATTTTACAGTCTAAAATCATAAACGTGGCTGGTAAACAAATTAAGGTTGGCTCGGTGTAGATGAACTGCACAAAGGATCCAAAAGAAAATATTAAAAAGGCAATTGAAAAAGTGCGTGAAGTTGCAGGATAACTTGAAGAAGTTGAAAGCGCTTCTTCTTGAAAAGGGTAAGCAGATAAATATTATCGAACTGCCCATGCCATCGCCAGTGGTTTATGAGGGTCAGCGCTTACCGGCTTCGTATGCGAATTTTTATATTGCCAATAAATACGTGATGGTTCCCGCCTTCCGCGATAAGCAAGACGACAACGTGCTAGAGATACTCCAAAAATTTTTAGCGGATCGTAAGGTTGTGGCATTGACTCAACTGACATTATCTGGGGATTGGGTTCTTTCCACTGCCTGAGCCAGCAAGAGCCCGAAGTATAGTTAAGAAAAACTAAGCACCATTGAGGGAGTGACACACTGATTCAATGCAACATCAGAGATATTGATGTCTTTAATTTTATCCTCTACACCAAATAGCGAAATACCTATCTTTTTGCAATCGGTCCTGCATGTTGATAAAAACTTGTCGTAGTATCCCTTTCCGTAACCAACACGTTGCCCGGATTGATCCAGCGCTAACAAAGGCACAAGGACTAAATCAATCTTTTGTGATTCGGTAGGGACACCTTGCTTGGGCTCCTGAATTCCCCATTCATTTGTGGCAAGCTGGTGAAGCCCTTCGAAATAAAAATTTTCAAGTTCACCGGTTTTGTTGTTGACCTTCGGTATTGAAATTCGAATGTGTGGATATTCTCTTCTTATCCGATCAATGATCAGCCAGGTGTCAACTTCCTTTTTTGAGGTAATTGGGAGAAATGTGTGCAGAACTTTTATAAACGAAATGTCAACGTTCGCAAAGAAATTTTGATAGAGCTGAAAATTAAGCTTGGCGTACTCCGCCTCCGATAATGCCTGACGTTTTTGAAGGTAGAGTTGTCTGAGTTCCTGCTTAGTCATGGTATTGCAGCACGTTGAACCGGAAATCAAACGGATCGAAATGCTTGATTAATTTTTCAATGAACTTGGGATCCTGGAGGTAGAAATTCAGAAAATTATCGGTGCGTTCCTGAAGTCCGCCATTCGGGAACAAGGCATCCTTCACAGCTTCTACTTGTTTTAATTTGTCGGACTGCGTTCGTTTTTCCGCTCTCAATAGTTTCTGTTCAATTTTCTCGAGGCTCTTTACTGCACGCTGTTTTTCTGCCCCTACCAATGGCCCCAGGGTTTTATCAAGTGACTCTGCGTGCACGCGAATGGATTGAAAATAGTTTTCAATTGCTTCCTTCTCGCCATTGAGTTTAATTTTATTCCGCGAGAATTTTACGGTGTAGTGATTAAACAAATAATTTTTCTCCAGAAAAAGTTCAGACAACTCCAGTCCTGTTTTTTCAAACTTACGCATAACAGGCCCATCCATGATCATCGCAAAATTGCGTGGCATTAAAACAGGGAAGGGTATGTGGTAATGCTTGAACACCTCTTTTAATTGTAACCAATATACAACCTCAGCAGGACCACCCACATAAGCCAGATTCGGTAGAATAGTCTCCTGGTATAACGGTCTTAAAATTACATTCGGGCTAAACTTTTCTGGTGACTCGACCACCATTGATTTAATCTCAGAGGAATTAAAAGAAAGATTGGAATCGACTACTGTATAATTGTCACCATTTTTCTCAACTCGTTCTCTTATTCCGTTTTCCAGGTAAAAAAAATTGATATCTCGGCAAAAGACCTGTGGTTTGTAGCCAAGCTTCTCCAGTTCATGATCAGTAGTATCAACCAATTTTTTGGAGCTGTTATTTTCCAGGTCATCCTGAATCACATTTTTGAAGAGAGTCTTTAAGTTTCTTGAGTCACCATCCACAACTACCAACCCTTCAGTACCAAAAAATTTGTTCACGTAATACCTAACTGCATCGCCTAGTGTATTTTGTTTCAAATAAGCTTCACGAAAAACAGAGATGTCACCCGGAATTTCATTCAAAAGTGTTTCAAGGTCTTTTGGATTGAATCGGCCAACTGCGCCTTTTTGTTTTGACTCCCAAACATATTTTTTACCGAGCAGTCGGAAATATTTAATCTCGTCAAAGTCATGATCTTCAGAGGCCATCCAGTATACCGGAACAAAATTGTACTCCGGGTAATTTTTTTTTAATTCTTTACATGCATTGATGACGGTAACAATCTTATAGATGAAATAAAGTGGGCCTGTGAAAATATTAAGCTGGTGACCTGTGGTAACCGTAAAGGTCTTCTTGTCACCGAGTGACTCGATATTTTTCTTTACAGATTCTGCTACGGTGTACTTCTTGTATTGTTCTTGAAGGGTTTGAACCAGTACTTCGCGATGATGTTGAGAGAATGATGATTTTTCTTTGATCTGATCCTTAAAATTTTTGATCTCTGGGAATCGATTATAAAACTTCTTTAACTGATCGTTGGCTTGAATATAGGCGAGAAAGGAGGGGGTAAATGAATTCGTTTCAGCCAAAGAAATTTTCTGTAGCTTCATATCAACAACAGCAAATGACTTGAATGAACATACCCGAATAACGACAATTAATGGATAAAGTTCCGGAAATTACACAACCTCACCCGTTAGATCAAATTCAGTAGCCTGGGTAATTTTAGCGCGTACAAAATCACCAATTCGAAGGTAATTTTCTTTTCCATCGAGTATAACTTCGTTATCTACTTCAGGGGAATCAAATTCAGTTCGACCAATAAAACATCCACCTTCTTTCCTGTCTATTAATACTTTTTGTGTACTCCCGATTTTTTGTTGATTTAACTCTAACGAAATGCCTTGTTGCAACTCCATTACGGCATCGGTACGTTGTTGCTTTACTTCCGCGGGTACGTCATCGGCCATGGAGAATGCATGTGTATTTTCTTCGTGTGAATAAGCAAAGACGCCAAGTCTTTCAAATCTTGATTTTTCAATGAAGGTCATCATCTCCTGAAACTCTTTTTCAGTTTCTCCCGGGTGGCCGGCAATCATGGTAGTGCGGATGGCAATGCCGGGTACTTTCTCCCGAATGGTTTGTAAGAGTGTTTCTGTTTTTTCACGTGTCGTTCCCCTGCGCATGATCTTGAGCATATTAGAGGAACCGTGTTGCAGTGGAATATCGAGATACTTACAAATATTAGAACGTTCAGCCATCACATCCAGCGCATCCATAGGGAAGCCTGTTGGGAAAGCGTAGTGCAGCCGTATCCATTCAATACCTTCTACATCGGAAAGATGCTTTAGCAAATCGGCAAGGTTTCTTTTCTTATAAAGATCAAGACCGTAATACGTTGAGTCCTGTGCAATGAGCAGTAATTCTTTTGTTCCTGCCTTCGCCAGATTCTTAGCCTCTAACACAAGCTCTTCAATGGGTCGGGAGATATGATTTCCCCGCATCAACGGTATAGCGCAAAACGAGCAAGGTCTGTCACATCCTTCTGAAATTTTTAAATACGCGTAATGACTTGGGTTCGTAAGAATTCTCTCACCTACTAGTTCGTGCTTATAATCTGCCTTGAAAACTTTCAACAAGCGTGAGAGATCACGGGTGCCAAACCAGGCGTCAACTTCCGGGATTTCTTTTTCGAGATCATCTTTGTAGCGCTGTGAAAGGCATCCGGTCACATACACTTTATCTACAATGCCCTCTTCCTTCGCATCCACATACCGAAGTATGGTATCAATTGACTCTTGTTTAGCATTGTCAATAAATCCGCAGGTATTAATCACCACCACGTTGGCATCGTCTTGCGCAGATTCATGTACAGCATCTATGCCATTTCCGCGCAACTGAGTGAGTAACACTTCCGAATCCACCAGGTTTTTTGAGCAGCCCAGTGTTACAATGTTTACTTTTGTTTTAACGTTTCCCTTGGTTTTCACTTCATCCCCGCTTACTTGCCTGCCGTTTGGCAGGAGAGTGCCAAAATTACTAAAAATAAACGGGCTGCGGGTTTTGACTTACTACTCAAAAAGTATCTTTACGACCGCAAATGTTATTAAGTCGAACGAGGAGATGAAGAAAATTTTATGGATGGCGTTTTTCTTTCTCGCCATGGGATCGTGCCTGGATGAACCGGATTGTGTTAATCTGAATAACGGGGTTATTGGCATTTCATTTAGAAAAATGTTTGATGAAAAAACGGATACAATAAATTTTGTTAGTGTTCAGTCACCAGAATCTGACAGCATTTTTTATGAGTTTGCGCGAGCAACATCAATTCAATTACCCTTGAATCAGTACGCAACCCAAACCCACTATGTACTAGAGGGGGTGTACAACGAAAACTTTTTAACCATGAGTTATGCGAGCAGTGTTGCCCAGTTTGTTTCAGAAGATTGTGGTACACGGTTTGTTTTTTCTAGCCTGGAATTTACTGAACATGATTTCGATTCATTGAAAATTGTTACTAATGCGTTAGCGAATTCAGGTCAAACAAACCTGGAAGTGTACCGATGCCCACGAACCAACCTGGTGAAAGTGGCCTTCCGACAATTAATCGACATCCAAGAAGAGGCCGATACGGTTTATCTTGAAAACATTTCAGCTGATTATCCGGCATTTTTTCTTATCCCGAATGATACGCTGAGCGTTATCAACCTTCCGCTGAATCAAAGCACCTCCTCCACTACTTTTAATTTTGACTTTAAAGATGGCTCATCAAAAACTATAACGTTTAATTACACCCGAACACCATGGGATGAATTTGAAATCTGGTGTGGTACCCTTTCCCTATTTTCGGAATTAGCCTCCACAGCAAGCGATTTTAGTGAAGTTGAAATAAGAAAAGACTCCATTCATGATCCTCCGCAGACAAATGTTGCGATTTTTAAATAGTACATTGATTATAACTCTTATGTCGACAGCCGCATTGGGCCAGTCGAAAGATAGTATTCGTGTCGGGCCAAGTTATTTTCCTACGGGAATTCGAATCGGTACCGATATTATAAGCCTGATCAGAACAGGCACAGATGATAGCTTTTCGGGATACGAATTTAATGTCGATGTTGACTTTTACCGCTACTACCTGACAGTGGATTTTGGCAGATGGGAACGGGAGTTTTTAACGGATGAGGAGCATTATAATAATGAAGGCAATTATTTCCGTGTAGGGGTGGACTTTAATTTTTTGAAAAAGGATCCGGATAAGAACATGCTTTTTTTTGGGATGCGGTACGGACAAGGTACATACTCCGAACAACTTTCAATTGTGAATGATCCGGTTTGGGGACCAATAGAAATTACTTTTGCCAACACCGATGTGAAGGCCGGTTGGGCTGAACTTACCACCGGATTGCGCGTAAAAATGTTGAAGTTTTTCTGGATGGGTTATACAGCACGCTATAAGTTCGGGTTGAATACAAACGAATCGAAAGGATTTATTTCATACGATGTGCCGGGCTATGGCAAAACAGCCAATCAATCCACGTGGGGATTTAACTATCAAATATTGTTTAGAATACCGGTGCGGAAGTCTCGACTATAACTTTTTGGCAATGCGCACAATCAGAACAAAACTGATGAGCGCACCAATAATAATTGCTATCACAAAAAATGTAAGACTTTTACGGTGAAATTGTTGTGTAATGGTTTCAGCCTGATTGCTCAAATCACGTAGCTCATTTACAAGTTCGGTTGCCTGATCATTCGCAATACCCTTTAGCCCTTGTTGTGTTTCCATTCCTATTTCATTTGAAATTGTCACCAAATCGTGAAAGGTTGAGGAATAGTCTTCAACGAGTAATGCCGTAGCTGGTTTTGAGGCATACTTTTTCAGTATTGAATTCTTTAACGCATCAAATTTTTGCGTGTACACCTCCTCATGACGCAGCAGATAATCCTTCTCATGTCTTCTCAACATGAGAATTTCTCCTTCCGTCAGTAATTTTTTATCCTCCAGATCATGGGCATAATTCCGTAACTTTCCCTCAAAGCCGTAATCCTTAAACCCTTTTTCGCGAAGTTTTTGAGCTAGTAGGGTAAACGAAACTTCATATTCGCTCAGCGTCTTGCTGACTTTCTCAAGTTCGTCTTTTAAACCAAAAGGATCTGTTTCGCTGATTGTTTTTATCAACCCCTGTGCTTGCTGCACCAGGCTATCATGCTTTACGACATTTTCACTTTGTCCGGTTTTAAAAAACTCAGAACCAATAACATCATATCGAAAGAAATTTACATCGGTCTTAAATATATCGAGACTTAGTAAATGGACTTTCTCAATTTTCTCATCGAGCGAACGTATTTCCTCGGATTGTTTCAGTTGATGTACAGACAAGAACCCCAGCACAACAAAGATCATGATCATCATTAAAAGCAAGAAAACAATCTTACCAGTTTGGGTACGTTCGCTCATATAAATTTTTAAACCGCAAAACTAACCAAGAAAGCCGTATGAACCGTATATTTAAAAGAAAATGAACCTACGTGTAAGGTTTTTAAGCAGATTGCGCTGAGTTAACAATTCGGTAATGTTACTTTTCACTTGCAGTGAATCGACAAACGCTAATCATTGCGTTATAAAGATTGAGTTTGTAAAATTAACGCCACTTAGGCCTGCGATGGTTGATCTTGACAACCATGTTTGAAGAACTTCTGTGTTTAACCATCAGGGCTTCACATGAGTGCGTATGGTTCTTCTTTCTCTGAACGCTTTTATTGAAAGAGTCCTTTTCAATTTTAACACCGGCATCAGCTGAGGAGTAGGAAATCAGTATGCCAAACACAATGACAATAAACATCAATAAGGCACGGTGCAAAGTCGCACTTAGATTGACTACAGGCGCTTTTGTCATATTCATAATCGGGTTGTTTTTGATGATGTAAATGTCGGATGGTTCAATCGCTTATCTCATCTGAAAAACAGTGTAACCCTACATTTGTGCCCTTACCACAATGGATGAGGTTATGTAGAAAGAAGGGAATGGAATTCAGAAAAAAAGCGGATTTTGAAGCAATTGACTGGGTTGAATTCAAAAAGAGACCGAAGAAAGGAGCCAATTAAAGTAACCCTTTAAAACGTGCATTCCCTTTTGGCTTAAAAGGCTCGTATTTCTTGCATGAAATTTGAAAAGTAGATAGACGATTGAGTTATTTTTTAAAAAGGGAATCTACAAATTCAGTTTTGTTGAACACCTGTAGGTCTTCAATCTTTTCACCAACACCTATGTACTTAACGGGGATTTTAAACTCATCCGAAATCCCGATTACCACACCACCTTTAGCCGTGCCGTCTAATTTGGTAATGGCAAGCGCGGTTACTTCTGTGGCTTTGG
>JANNQJ010000408.1:0-1913 GCA_031400675.1 Cyclobacteriaceae bacterium | reverse complement strand
GCGGTACGTCGCGCAAAGGTGCCGGCATGTCTGCTCCTGAAAGTCAGGTGCGACCGAATGGCAGCACCCGATGGGTTTGGGCAGTATCGGGTGCGGCCGTGTTAATGGAACACTAACGGTGGGGCCGGCCCATCATTGGGTATATTATCAGCAGGAAGATGGAATGGAGCATTATGACGTGAGTTTTAATGCGACCTCTACACTCCGGTTGGCTGTTGGTTACAATAGCGATCGTGTTTTCGGAGGAATTGGATTGTCAATCCAATCAAGGGCTGTAGCATTTGAAGATATTCGGTTCGAAAATGCAAGCAATACAATTAGGATTTTGATTGGTTACAGGTTTAAGGAAAAGGGACTGTTAAAGAAACGTGCCTGGGATTTTATTCCATTCCTAAAGGGTTCCTAAAGAAATTGTTAAGCCTTACTCTTCGGGAAGTCAAAGAAATCAAGCTTTCCTTTTCCCCAGCCAATTTCTTTCCATGAATTAAGGTTGAGTGAACAAGCCACAATGCCGCAGGTGGGCACATTGTCGATGAATGTATCGGTTAGTTTATTCACAAAATCAGTCAGGCCAGGATTATGTCCGAAAATAAGTACAACATCATGTTTGTCGTTATTTTTTTTTATGATATGTAAAATCTCTTCTTCTCCTGCATGGTAAAGTTCACGGTCTGTTTTTATTTTTTCCTTTGGGTACCCCAGAATATCCGCTATTTTTTCACAAGTTGTTAATGCTCTATTTGCTGGACTTGACAGTAACAGGTCAGGAACTATACGTTTTTCTTTCAATCTCTTTCCCATCCGTGGTGCATCCCGTTCACCTCGTTCATTTAGCGGTCGATCGAAATCACTCAATTGCAGGTTATCCCAACTTGACTTGGCATGACGAATTACAATCAATTTTTTCACCTATGCGAAGGTAATGATCAGGCGTCAATAAATAGTATCTTAGTGCCGTGGCAACCCTCAAAAGAAAACTAAAAAAATATCGTAGAAAAATCCGGTATAGCTTTTTGTATTGGATGCTCAGGTTCATGATATTTTTCTCCAATCTGATGCCTAGAAAGGCCTGGCTACGATTAATTGGATTACTTGGCAGTATTGCATACTATATTGCTTCCCGCTCGAGAAGGCTAACGATACTACATCTGACGATGGTATATGGAAAGGAAAAATTGCCAGGTGAAATTAAGGTTTTATCAAAACAAGTATTCCGTTTTATTGGGATGAATGGAGCAGACTTACTCAGAGGGTTTCGTATTACCAGCCAGAAGGAATATGAAAAAGTCATGATTACAAAAGGCATTGAGCATGCAGAAGCAGCAAGAGCAAAGGGTAAAGGTGTCATGTTTTTAACAGCTCATTTAGGCGCATTCGAATTTTTGGGAATGGAACTTGCTTTCCGTGGATACAAACCACTTATCATTGGAACTCCGCTAAAAGATGAACGACTCAATGATTTGCTCTGGGAGAATCGAATAAAATTAGGAGCCACCGCAGTAGAACGAGGAAAGGATATGCTCAAAGTGATCAAAAACCTAAAATCTGGGGGTAGTATGATTATTCTGATTGATCAGGATACAAAAGTTAAGAGCAGGTTTATTAATTTTTTCGGAATTCCTTGTGCCACACCTGTTGGCGCAGCCATTGTCGCGATGAAAACAGGTGCAGCGGTTGTTCCTGTCATGGTTCACCTGCGTGATGACCTGATGCAAGAGTTTAATTATTACCCTGAAGTACCGATAATTGTTACCGGTAATGAAGAACTTGATATGATCAATAATACGCAACGTATGAGTGAAGCTGGTGAACTTGAAATTCGCAAACACCCAGCACAATGGGTGTGGATGCACGAGCGGTGGAAGACAAAGCCTGGCGAAGAAATACGGTAATTGTCTAAATCATAGTTCAGA
>JANNQJ010000407.1:0-2578 GCA_031400675.1 Cyclobacteriaceae bacterium | reverse complement strand
CAGCAATTCACCCAGATAATTCCACTTTTTACTTTAGACGAAACGCGGTGCGCCCGTTTTAAATTCTCAGTCCAGATGGTGGCGGATAAACCGTATGGTGTACTGTTGGCATATCCAACAACTTCTTCTTCTGTATCGAAGGGCATAATGGTTACTACCGGGCCAAAAATCTCTTCCTGGTTGGTTCTGCATTTCTCATTCAGTCCGACTACAACAGTCGGTTCCACAAAATAGCCATTGACACAACGGCCCCCTATTTTTACCTGCTTCCCTCCTGTGAGAATCTTGCCTCCCTCCTTTTTAGCAAGATCAATGTACGACAGCACTTTTTGCATGTGAGCCTCCGAATTAAGCGGTCCCATTTTTGTTTTTTCATCTAGCGGGTCGCCCACAACAAGTTCTTTTGTGCGTCTCACAAACTCATCAATAAACTTTTGATAGACCGATCGTTCAACAAAAATTCGTGACCCGCACAAACAAATCTCACCCTGATTCGAAAAAGAAGAGTGGATGGAGGTGCTCACCGCATTTTCAAAATCACAATCGGCAAAAATGATGTTCGGGTTTTTACCACCCAGTTCAAGCGAAAGCTTTTTAAACATGGGTGCTGCTGTGGCTGCAATTTTCCTTCCAGTGGCGGTTCCTCCTGTGAATGAAATAGCTGCCACATCCGGATGTTCAATAATGGCTTGTCCCGCTTTAGGTCCTAAGCCATGCACCACATTCAAGACGCCAGCTGGAAGACCTGATTCGATGCAAAGCTTAGAAAATAAATAAGCAGTCATGGGAGTAAGTTCCGATGGTTTAGCTACTGCGGTACATCCTGCAGCCAGTGCAGGCGCAATTTTCCAGGTAAATAAATAGAGTGGCAGGTTCCAAGGAGAGATACAACCTGCTACACCAATGGGTACATGCTGCGTGTAATTGATGGCTTCCTGATCAGTAAGGTGCGCTTCAGACGAAAAGTGCAAACTCGCTGTGGCATAGAATCGAAGATTAGCAGATGCGCGCGGTATGTCAATAGCCTTAGCCAGTTTTACTGGTTTTCCCTGATCAATACTTTCTGCCAAAGCAAGCTTATCGAGGTCACGATCAATGAGGTCAGCAATTTTTATGAGAATATCTGCGCGTTTGTTCGCGGGCATAGTTGACCATTCATGAAAAGCTTTTTCTGCAGATTCAACTGCTGACGCAACATCGTTGGAATCAGAATCCGGGATTAGACTGTAAGCTTTTCCCTCGGCAGGATTAATATTATCAAAATATTGACCACTAACGGGTTCAACCAACTTACCATCTATATAGTTGAGAATTTTTTCCATCAAACAATTCAAATTACCCCATCAAAGACTTCCTGTTCTTCCGCCATCCACCGGAATATTAATTCCATTAATATAGCTCGCAGCAGGTGAAGCTAAAAATGCCACCGCAGCTGCAACTTCATGAGGCTCTGCAATTCTCCCCAATGGAATTTCATTTATCATTTCCTGCTTTGCTTCCTCCAGACTGATTCCCTTCTTCTGTGAATTGGTGTTAAGAATAGATTCTAATCGGCCCGTCATCGTTGCGCCTGGCAGCACATTGTTCACCGTGATTCCAAACGGCCCCAATTCCAAGGATAATGTTTTCGACCAATTTGCTACCGCTCCACGAATGGTATTTGAAACGCCCAATCCGCGCAACGGAACTTTTACGGAAGTTGAAATAATATTAATGATCCTTCCATACTTTTCCTTTTTCATTCCGGGCACTACCGCCTGCGTCAATAGTTGATTACAAATGAGATGATTTGAAAACGCTTTTAAAAAATCATCCACGTTCGCATCGATCGCCTGACCTCCCGGAGGCCCCCCCGTATTGTTCACCAGAATATGAACTGTGTGTTTACTTACAAATTCTTCAATTTTCTTTTTTACTTCGGCAGGATGACTAAAGTCCGCCACAAGATAATGATGCAACTGATTGCCGGAGTGGTGCAATTCACCCCAGACCTGTTTCAGTTTTTGTTCATCGCGGGCAACGAGGGTTACATTCGCACCCAATAACGACAACTCAATGGCTGAGGCCTTCCCAATTCCCTGTGTGCTTCCACAAACAATGGCTGTTTTGCCGCGTAAATCTAAATTCATAATTCAAGGTAAAACTAAACTTCGACTCCAATAAAATGTTATTAAATTAGCATATAATCGAAACATCTCGCAATCCAAAATTAAAGAATATGCCCATTCGCAGACCGTTTAATCTGAAACAGTGGATCGCTGAAAACCGTGACCTGCTAAAGCCGCCTGTTGGCAATAAGAATCTTTATGCCGATGCCGGTGATTATATCGTGATGATTGTTGCGGGACCCAATGCACGCAAAGACTATCACTTTAATGAAACGGAAGAATTATACTATCAATTGGAAGGCGATGTTACCGTGAAAATTCAGGAAGATGGAAAGGCCGTGGCCATACCCTTAAAAGAAGGTGATATGTTTCTGCTTCCGGCTCGTACTCCGCATTCACCGATTCGACCCGCGAATACCATTGGACTTGTCATTGAATGCAAGCGTGCGGCAAGTGAAGATGACGGTTTA
>JANNQJ010000406.1:0-4568 GCA_031400675.1 Cyclobacteriaceae bacterium | reverse complement strand
GGTACGGAAACATATCCAACACATAGAATTTAGGTTTTTGGGAGTCGTTCGAGACTTTGTATACCTCTCGCTTTTTCCACTCGTTTCGCCATTTTTCCTCTATGCGCTTAATCTCTTCTTTGCTGTACTCGGCCACTGTCTTACAATTTGATCGTATAAAAAGTCCCTCTCCTTTTGGAGAGGGATTTAGGGTGAGGTGCAAAAATAGCAATCTCAACCAAATTTTGAGGTGTCATACACTTTCAAAGTGTTAGACACTTAAGAATCTAAAATCAACGGTTCGTCCAGACCATCCAACAGCCTGGTAACTCCTTTTATTAAAACCCAACTGCCCAGCCAATCTTTACTGTGTAATTGTATAAAGGCGAAAGCAATGAAAGCAACCCTGTCAATCTTATTTATTCTGGTGTCGGTTGTTTGTTTCGGACAGACCAAACTCTCCGGTCGGGTGACCGATAAAAAAGGAGAAGGCATCCCCGGAGCCAATGTGTCGATTAAGGATTCTTACGATGGCGCCAGTACCAATATGGACGGCAAATTTGAATTCACTACTACTGAAATAGGAACGAAATTCATAGTCATCACTTTCGT
This sequence comes from Cyclobacteriaceae bacterium, assembly GCA_031400675.1. Taxonomy (GTDB): domain Bacteria; phylum Bacteroidota; class Bacteroidia; order Cytophagales; family Cyclobacteriaceae; genus UBA2336. The sequence goes on along the minus strand of JANNQJ010000406.1, from coordinate 3,977 downwards.
GGGATACAAGAATTTTGAAAAGGAAGTAGTGCTGAATGTTGGTGAAGTGAAAATAGAGACTGCATTAAAAGAGACGATCAATGAATTGCAAGCTGTTACTATTTCTGCAGGATCTTTTGCAGCCAGCGATGAGTCACGCAGAACTATTTTCCGTGCAGTTGATATTGCAACCACAGCTGGAGCTACGGCTGATATAGCAGGCGCGCTTAATACACTACCAGGCACTCAAAAAGTAGGTGAGAGTGGTAGATTGTTTGTTCGTGGTGGCGAAGGCAATGAAACCCGTACGTTTATCGATGGCATGGTAGTGATGGATGCATATAGTCCATCAGCACCCAACACACCTTCGCGTGGTCGGTTTCTGCCGTTCATGTTTAAAGGAAGTAGTTTTAGCACAGGCGGATATTCCGCAGAGTATGGTCAGGCTCTTTCATCGACATTAGTACTTGATTCAAGAGATAAATCCGAAGCAACCCGCACAGATATTGGTTTACTTTCGGTGGGAGGTGATGTGGCGCACACACAAGCATGGGATAAGGGTTCTTTTGCCGGGAAAATTCAATACACAAACATTCGACCCTATTTCGGTTTAATCAACCAGGAGGTTGATTGGAATGAGGCTCCTGTTTCGCTTGAAGGCAGTACAGCGTTTCGTCAGCAAATGGGAAAAGATGGAATGGTTAAGTTTTTCGGAAACTTCAGCACCTCCAATTTTTCATTATACAATCATGACATCGATGATTACAACCTGGCTCAACTCTACGACCTTACCAATGACTACTACTATCTAAATGGTTTCTACAGACAGTCGTTGAATGAAAAGTGGTCGATAAGAGGAGGGATGTCGTATACATTCACACGGAATGATTCTTTTACTGATGAGGATCAAACGATAGAAACGGACAGAGGCATTCACTTGAAGACAGTATTGGAAGGTTCGCTTTCCGATCATGTTGAAATAAGAACCGGTATTGAAGTTCTTCAACGGAATTATTCTCAAGTAATCAATCCCGAAAGTGTTGAATCTTTTGAAAATGCATTTACTGAAACAATTACTTCTGGCTTTGCTGAAACGGATGTATATGCGAGTAATAAATTTGTTACGCGTGGTGGTATTAGAGTTGAATACAACAATTTATTAAAAAACGTTGCGGTTGATCCACGAATTTCCATGGCATACAAAACGGATGATGTAGGTCAGGTATCTTTAGCATATGGTAAATTCCGACAATCGCCTAAAAATGAATGGCTTAGGGTAAACAATACCCTTGAATCTGAAAAGGCCGATCATTATATTCTTAACTATCAACGCATCACTAACAATCGCACTTTTAGGATTGAGACGTATTATAAAAAGTATAGCGACCTCGTTAAGTTTAGAAATGGTGATGAAACTGATTTTACAAACAACGGAACAGGAGTTGCAAAGGGCATTGAGTTATTCTGGCGCGACAATCGTAGCATTAAAAATGTCGATTACTGGGTTTCCTATTCTTATCTCGACACGGAGCGCGACTACCTGAATGCTCCTTATTCGGTCGCGCCTACATTTGCTTCAGCTCATAACTTTTCAGTAGTGTATAAGCATTTCATCAGCAAGCTTAAGTCACAAATTGGTGTCACGTACTCGTATACAAGTGGACGACCATACAATGATCCTAATATGGATGAGTTCAATGGAGGTAGAACAAAAGATTACCAGGATTTAAGTGTCAACATCAGTTACTTACCTACCCCGCAACTCATTGTCTATCTCTCCTGTACGAATGTGCTGGGTCGTGATAATATTTTCGGATATGAATTCAGCGATACACCCAACAGAAATGGAGTGTATGCCAACCGTGCAATTCGTCAACCTGCGCCCAGGTTTCTATTTCTTGGAATTTTTATAACACTCTCAAAGGATAAATCAATTAATCAATTACCAACACTTTAAAAATTTAAACCCAATAATTATGAAAAAACTAAACATCATTCCTTTATTGCTGGCAGCAATTGTATTATTAGCTTCCAAGACTTTTGCGACTGAAGACAAATATGTCGAAACTATGCAAAAGAATATTGAAGTCGTTTACACTGCGCAAAGTATTCCTGATATTCAAAATGCTGTAAATACTTTCGAACGCATTGGTGAGGCTGAGAAAACAAAATGGGAACCATTCTATTATGCATCTTTTGGATATGTGATGATGGCGAACCGTGAAAAAGAAGCTGCTGTGAAAGATACCTATCTTGATCTATCTCTTAAATCTCTGGAGAAGGCTAAAGCTCTTCAGTCAAATGAGTCGGAGATTATTGCCTTAGAAGGATTTGTGCATATGATCCGGGTAACCGTTGACCCGGCTTCACGAGGCCAGCAGTATTCAGGGATGGCATTTCAATCCTTTGGAAAAGCTTCGGCCATGAATCCGGAAAACCCCCGGGCATTGTCCTTATTGGCTCAGATGCAGTATGGAACAGCCCAGTTTTTTGGTTCCTCAACAACAGAAGCGTGTGGTACGCTCTCCAAAGCATTAGAAAAATTTGATACCTTCAAATCCGACAACGTACTTGCTCCGCAGTGGGGAAGAGGAATGGCAGAAGGGTTGAAGAGCAAATGTCAATAAAATTGATTCTGGATACTGGATTCTTGTTGCTCATTACTTTTGACATTATGAAGAAGGAAAAGATAAAAGAATATAGTTGGGCAATTGGAATAGCACTCGTTGGCTCTTTCATTTTAACCTACATTCAATGTTCATCTTGCCGGACCGAATTGACCAGATTTTTTAATTACGTACTGTTTTCTTCCTTTAACTGGATTTTGTTGTGGATTATAAACAGTGAACTCAATGAATTTCTAAGCAAGAAAATATCATGGATTCACTCCCCAATAAAAAGGTTACTGTATGGTGTAATCGCAACCATCATTTTTACAGTTGTAGCGGTTTTATTGCTCATGAAGGGCTTCGAACTTGTATTGGGTTTTAAGTTCAGTGGCTATGAAAGCGTTATTGGCCCTTCGTTGATCATAACCTTTTTTATATCCCTATTCTTTCATGGAAGAGGTTTTCTGATAGAATGGAGAAGATCGGCAGTAGAGGCTGAACGCTATCAGAAGGAGAGCATGGCAGCTACATATGAAAGCCTGAAAAGCCAGGTGAACCCTCATTTTTTGTTCAACAGTTTAAATGCACTGACGAATCTGGTTTATGAAGATCAGGACAAAGCTGTTAATTTCATCAAGCAACTTTCAGAAGTATACCGTTACGTCCTGGACACACGTGATCGGGAGGTGGTGCCGCTGGATGAAGAAATTAAATTCCTGAAGTCTTATATCTATTTACAACAAATACGGTTTGGTGATAAACTCTCCATTGATGTTTCATTGAATGAGTTGAAGACGATGGTGGCACCACTGGCCTTGCAAATGCTCATTGAAAATGCTGTAAAGCATAATGAGGTTTCAGAAGAAAATCCTCTTCATATTAAAATTTATAAAGATGAAGATTTTATTGCCGTAGAGAATAATCTTCAAAAGAAATCACAAATAGGGGAGTCTTCATCAGGTTTAGGCTTAGAGAACATTCGCAAACGGTATGAGTTCTTAAGCGATAAGAAAGTAAAGATCGAACAATCTGATAATAAATTTTTAGTAAAGTTGCCGATAATACCCACAGGAAATTGAATATTCTGATCATAGAAGATGAGCCGCTGGCGGCTAAACGAATCGAAACGCTCGTACTGGAGTTGTTGCCGAACGCACGTGTACTTGATAAGATTGATTCGGTAAAGAAGTCGGTGCAGTGGTTTAAAAACAACCCTTCGCCTGATCTTACGCTCATGGATATCCAATTAGCGGATGGAACCAGCTTTCAAATATTTGAGCAATGTGAAGTAAGATGCCCGATAATTTTTACAACCGCCTACGATGAATATGCACTCAAAGCATTTAAGGTCAATAGTATTGATTACATTCTTAAACCTGTTGATAAAAG
>JANNQJ010000405.1:0-28548 GCA_031400675.1 Cyclobacteriaceae bacterium | reverse complement strand
CAACACCGAACCAGCGCTATGTTTTATACACTTTGTTATAGCGCGTTTTTTCTTGCTCACACTTTTTTGTAGTCACTCAATGGTAATGCCCAAGGTACTCCCAAGTCATCTTCCCAGTCGTCATACAGTCCGATTCCAATGTTCGGTTTTATTTTAATCTCCTCAATCTGGTCGTCAGTTGTCGCAAGTCTTAATTTTTGATTTTCTTCTTCAACAACAAAATAGAGTCGGTAAGTCGGTCCGACACCAACCATGCCGGCCTCAATTTGTAAATGTTGTCGTCCATCAGTGTCGTTTGTAATCTCAGATTTTAGGTCAGTCGTTTTTTTGTCGAGAATTCCAAAACCTGTCCAGTCGATTTTGAAAGGAAGTCCACTCTTGTCTTTAATTGAAACTTTATACTCCCTGTCGTTGGTCATTTCAATTGTAAGAGTCCGTCCGATGTCGTCAACCCAATTTCCTGTCCAAGTTGTCGGTATTGATTTCATGTCCCGTTTATATAGTATCTCTAAATTGTCCCGGAAAAAATGCGCTATAACATCTGTGTATAGTTATTAACTTTATTTTCTATATCTCGAGATGCCCCTAAAATCGTTTAAATCATTATAAAATCAATGAATTTTAACTGATATATTTTTTCGCACATTTTACTCTTCGCCCCCTTTTAACTCTTTTGAATTCACGATTTGGTCCAACGGACTTTGAAGTTTATCCAACGCAAAGCGTGAAACATGCGCGTATATTTCTGTGGTTTTGGCCGACTCATGACCCAGCAAAACTTGTATATATCGTGTTGATGTACCCGCTTCCAACAAATGGGTGGCAAATGAATGGCGAAGCATATGTAGTCTCACTTGTTTTTTGGTGCCAGCTTTTTTAGCCGCCCTATGAAATACCTGTCGTAAACTGCTTTCGCTATACCGCACATCGTTGGGGCCTTCAAATAACCAAAACTTAGGGTTGTACTTTTTCAGGTATTCTTTTAATAGTGGATTGAGACTTTGTGCCATCACACTCTGTCGGTCTCTGCGACCCTTACCGCCTCGTATAAATACAATGTTGCGGTTCATATCAATATCGCCAATGCGCAAATTCAGCAACTCGCTTCGCCTTAATCCTGAAGCGTAAATTAGCATGAGCATCGTGCGGTGTTTGATATTATCAAGGGCTTCAAAGATACGCATGATCTCTTCCTGGCTCAATACTTCCGGTAATCGTTTCTCTTTTAAAGGACGTTCCAGGTCATACACTTTCCGCTCTTGCTTCATCACTTTTTCATAGAAAAATTTGATCGCATTAATCGATTGATTCTGAGCACTTCGGCTCAGCTTCTTTTGTTCAATCAGGTAGATCAGATAATTGCGTATCTCTATTTCTGTTAAATCAATAGAATTATATTGTCCATAGAATTTCAAAAACTCCTTGAACATGTGAAGGTAAGTTCGCAGGGTATTCGGACTATATCCACGTAATTTCAACTTCTGCTCCATCATTCTTAAAGCCTGTACATGATCTTCCGAGAGTTCTGAAACAACCTTCACTTTCTTGGGTTGCTCATGAATAGTCTGCTTTGTGTGTATCAGTTCTACTTTTTCAGACTTTTTTTTGAGTGAAGTAATATCCACCCATGCCATTCCTTTAAAGGCAGCCAAAATTTCAGCCAGTAATCCTTCTCTGTTTTCAATGTACCAGCACTTGTGAGTCCAGGAAAATGTTGCGCCTTTAATCGATTTCGTTGACAACTTTAATTCTGAGTTAATAGGAAAGTAAAGAGCCAGGCAATTCTTTTCTCGGTGATAAAGCTTATCAATTTTAACTGTGGGTTTTAAAGCAGTATCTGCCATGTCAATGAAATTTTAATGATGATGGCCGCCCGGTCCGTGCACATGGCCATGTGCCAACTCCTCGTTGGTAGCGTCACGCACCTCCAATACTTCTACCGAAAAATTCAATTCTACTCCGGCCAGTGGGTGGTTGCCGTCAACCGTAATGCTGTCTAATCCTATTTCTGTTACGGTAACTACTTGCTGTCCGTGATTGGTGCCAGCCTGAAATTGCATGCCCTTTTTCACTTCTTGTCCCCCAAAAGATGAACGGGGTACTTTCTGTATCATCTTGTCATCGCGTACACCATAACCTTTCTCCGGACTCACTTTTATCTCAACCTTGTCGCCTTTTACTTTCCCTTCCAAGCCCTCTTCCATGCCGGGAATCAGGTTGCCAACACCTTGTATATAAAGGAGTGGACTCTGACCCTCACTTGAATCTAGTACGGTGCCGGAATTATTGCGTAAAGTATAATGGATAGAGACTACTTTTTCTTTTCCGATTTGCATAGTGGTTCTGATTAATCTTTTATGATGATGAGAGGTCTGAAATTTAAGAAAAAAAAGTGTAGCGAACATTCGTATAAAATCAGATTTGACACTATGTGTCAGCTTTAGATGGGTATAGATGGCGGATTTGTAGGTATCCATTCGAACGGGATCAAGAATAATGCGAAGAAATAAAAAAACCCCAATTGCGGGGCTTTTAGTACCTGAGGCCGGAATCGAACCGGCACGCCTTACGGCACACGATTTTGAGTCGTGCGCGTCTACCAGTTCCGCCACTCAGGCTTTTGTATTGGAATCGGGGTGCAAATATGTTTAAAGTTTTGAACAAGGACAACAATTACATCTCTATAAATTTCTCAAGCGAAAATGCCTGCGATCGTTCTGAGAAAAGAGTTTTCACCCGGCCCCAGACACTTCCAAAAAGTTCTGACTTCCGGTAGTTTTCCAGGCTTTGCGCATTGTCCCAGTGGCTCAGGGTAGAATAGGTATTGGAATCATCTACATCTTTCAGCAACTGTAAGTGCGAACAACCCGGAAAGCTTCGAATAGCTGCTTTGTTCTTGTTGAAGATTTCGAGAAACTCGTCTACTCCGGCATCCGTAAAATGCATGCGTACTATTCGTATTATCATATAGACAGAAGTATCAAGATATAAGACACAAGATCAAGGTAAACAAGAACTAAATATAAAATACGAAGGCGGAATCTTGCTACTTAATACTTACGTCTAGAGTCTGTTTACTCCTCAAAAACAATATTCACCATACTTCCATACGCGAGTCCTAACAATTCCGAGGCATGTCCTTTATAAATCCCGATTTCTAAAAGCCCTAAACTGTTGAATAGTAAAAAACATTCACCTTCATCTGCCTGGTTGTATTGGGTATGAATTCGCTTGAATTTCTCTCCGCCAAATTGGATCGTAAAGATTTTGTCCTTACTTAAAATATCAAAGGCTTCCTTGGGAATGTTGGTTATCAGGTTACCGAAGTTGTCTACTTTAATAACATGTCCGGCAATTTGTTTTTTGGTGGCCTTTACCTGCCGATCAATCATCTTTTTAAAGGAAGTCATCGGTTTGCCAATATCAGCGATACCCATACCACTTGCCAGCTTGGCTGCCGCAGGGGCAAAAATATCTTTCTCCGGAAACGTAGATTGCACCGTGTTGATGGTGTTCAACTCTACCAGATTTTGATGGGGCTTCTCGCTGATCAAACCAAAGAGTCCGTTATCGGTTCCAACAAAAAAATGATCTTCAAGTTGCAAAGCGAGGAATGCATCATCACGTTGCCCGGTAGAATGGATGCCTACTAAATGCGTAGTGCCTTTTGGAAATTCCCGGAAGACAGATCGCAGTACAAAGGCAGCATGTGCAATGTCATTTGGCTGTATCTGATGACTGATGTCCACCAATCTGATACCGGGGTTCGTACTCAATATTTTGGCCTTGATGGCCGCCACGTAGTGGTCGCTTTCGCCTGAATCTGTTAGCAACGTGACAATGGCCATTTTAAATTACGATTTTATATTTTATATTTTAGATTGATGAATTACTGGGTTATACCTACCATTTTTGTGATTAGTTCAACGCAAGGTGGTAAAAATTACGGGCTAAATTTATAGAGGATATTGATTAATTTTGATGTTGAAAGTAATAATCCCGAATTTCATTGACTGAAAAAGTAATTACACTCGAAAATGTTTCCCTCATCGATTTTCTGGGGGTAGAAAATAAGAACATACAATCCCTGGCAGATGCTTTTCCGAAAAGCAGGATTGTATCGCGTGGCAATGAAGTGTTAATAAAGGGCACGGCCATGGAGATTATTCAAATCAGCGACATCCTGAGTGCATTGGTTGATCATTATCATAAGTTTGGTCGTATCACGGAAGAAAATGTAAAAGGGTTTGTGTCGTACGATCACGATACAGAAGAAGCACTTTCTCCAGATGGAATTATTTTATACGGAACAAAGGGAGCTCCCATAAAACCAAAAACCCCAAACCAGATCAGACTGGTGCAGTTGGTAAAAGACCATGACCTGGTGTTTGCGTTGGGCCCTGCCGGTACGGGTAAAACATATGTGTCTGTTGCGTTGGCGGTACACGCGTTGAAGAACAAGCAAGTAAAAAAGATAATCATTACGCGCCCTGCTGTGGAAGCAGGAGAGAACCTGGGTTTTTTGCCGGGCGACCTGAAGGAAAAAATTGACCCTTACCTGCGTCCGATTTACGATGCACTCAACGATATGATCCCGTTTGAGAAACTCCAATATTATATGGAGCGTGAAATCATTGAGATTGCCCCGTTGGCATACATGCGCGGGCGCACCTTAAACAATGCGTTCATTTTGTTGGATGAAGGGCAGAACACTACACCCATGCAAATGAAAATGTTTCTTACCCGCATGGGCCCCGAATCGAAGATGATTATTACGGGAGATATCACACAGATTGATTTACCGCACAATCAGCGCTCAGGCTTAAAGGAAGCAGCTCGTATTTTAAGTGATGTAAAAGGAATCGGCTTTATTGAGCTGAATGAAAGAGATGTAGTCCGCCACAAACTCGTGCGCGATATCATTGAAGCCTACGATCGCGAGAATACATCAGCAAAGAAATGATTTTATAGTATTTGAGATTTACGATTTCAGATTTTTGATTAATAAAATCCGGATGAAGTACAAATCTTAATTCTAAAATCTAAAAATCGTAAATTTCGTTATGTTTTCCTGGACACCCTATCCATTCGTTCGTATCGTACTTTTTTTTAGCCTGGGTATTTTACTGGGAATTTACTTACCAGATAGTGTACCAATCGTTTCTACCAGAATTCTTTTTGGCACGCTTGGATTGCTATATATGATCGTTTTATATCTGCGATCAAATGAAAAGCTAAAATTCATTAATCCCGGAGCCATTGGATTAGCAATTGTTTTATTGGCCGGGTACATCCAGGTCTATCATTCAACTGATTACCGAAATCACAATCATTTCATTCATGATACTGACACCATTCAGCATTACAAAGCTGTAGTCATTCGTCAAGCGCAGGAGAAGAAAAACTCATGGAAGATTGAAGCGGAGGTAGCGGCAGTTCAATCCAATGGCCTTTGGAAAGAACGAACGGGAAAAGTATTGTTGTACTTTTCTAAGAAAGCATTTGATACTCCATATCAATATGGTGATGTATTACTGATCAATGGGAGTCCGCAAGCATTAACAGAACCTGCAAACCCAGGTGAATTTGACTATAAACGATTTCTCACCTTCCGTAAAATATACCATCAGCATTTCTTGCGTGATGGACATGTACTGCAAATTGACCATCAACCACCCAATCTTGCCATGGATTATTCTATTCGTGCCAGAGTTTGGGCAGATGATGCGTTGAAGAGAAACATTGCCGGTGAACGAGAGCAGGCTACGGCTTCTGCATTGGTGTTAGGCGTGACTGATGGATTAGACAATGAATTGCTGGGAGCATACGCAGCAACCGGTTCGCTGCATGTACTTTCAGTTTCTGGTTTGCATGTAGGTATAATTTATTGGCTAATCTTGCTGGTACTAAAACCACTTAATAAAACCACATCTGGAAAATGGATACTTGCCTTGATTAGTATTGTGATACTCTGGGGCTATGCATTTGTAACCGGTTTATCTCCCTCGGTACTCCGGGCAGTCACGATGTTTTCGTTTGTGGCAGTGGCTCAACCCTGGAGTAAACGCACTAATATTTATAATACGTTAGCCGCTTCAGCATGTTGTTTATTGTTGTTCGAACCGTATTTGATTATGTCGGTTGGGTTCCAACTCTCTTATCTGGCGGTAATTGGTATTGTTTATCTTCAACCAATTTTTTCACGGTGGTGGAATCCCCGATATTGGCTTTGGGAAAAGATCTGGCAAATCACCTGCGTGTCCATCGCTGCACAAATTGCCACCTTTGCGTTAGGGTTGTTGTATTTCCACCAATTTCCGGTTTACTTTTTATTCTCGAATCTCTTTGTCATCCCTGCTTCTTTCTTGGTACTGGTATTGGGCATTGTATTGGTAGCCGTTAGTGCTGTTAATCCATTGGCAGGTTTAGTAGGATTTTTACTGGAATGGATTATCAAAATACTCAACTATGGAGTATTCAAAATGGAAGCACTGCCGTTTAGCCTGATCGACAATGTTTATGTGACTACGTTTCAATGTTGGTTGTTGATCGGTGCCATTGTGCTTGCGATTTCACTGATTCAGTTTAGAAAGTTTTATAGTGCAATCCTGGTTTCAGTTTGCCTGATTCTATTTTCAGCTATTCAATGGAGCCATTTCAATAAAGAAATTGATACCCGGAAATTAGCGGTTTATAAAGTTGCGGGGCATAGCGCATGGGATATTATAGACAGAGGTCAAGCGTATTTTTTTACTGATTCAACCTTAGCAAAGGATTGGGAAAGGATTCGGTTTCATATTCGACCCAACCGGTTGCAAAGCGGAGTGCGTAATATTTTTAACGGGAATCAAAACGATTTTGTGCGCGATTTTCAAGGCTGTCGCTTAATTGTGTGGAATGAAATTACCATCCTTCAAATCAATGAAAAAGAATTTTCATTTCCTGCTACTGCTAATCTAAACTACATCGTGCTTGGAAACAACGCTATAAAAAATATAGCCGATATTTCTTCCGTGAAATGTGACAAGCTCATACTGGATAGTAGTAATTCTTTTTACTTTGCCGATAAGATATTAAAAGAGGCGCAACACACACCGTTGAATGTTCACTCCGTTCTGCACCAGGGAGCTTTTATTGCTAAACTATGAGAGAAATGAAATTAGTTGAATACCTAGTTAAAGACAGGATCGGAATCATTACACTGAACCGCCCCGAGAAACGCAATGCTCTTAGTCATGAACTGGTATCGGATATCAAGGATGCATTCGCCAAAGCAGAGAATGATGAAAAGGTGAAGGTGATTATTTTAAAGGCGAACGGAGAAGCATTTTGTGCCGGTGCAGATTTAACCTACTTGCAGCAATTACAGAAGTTTTCATATGAAGAGAATCTTCAGGATTCTAACCATCTGAAGGAGTTGTTTTTGAAAATTTATACACACCCTAAGATTATAATTGCGCAGGTGCAAGGTCATGCCTTAGCGGGAGGCTGCGGACTTGCCACCGTATGCGATTTTGCTTATGCCGTTCCGCTTGCAAAATTTGGGTACACCGAGGTGAAGATTGGGTTTATACCCGCTATCGTTACGGTATTCTTGTTAAGAAAAATAGGTGAGGCAAAGTCTAAGGAGTTGTTGCTGGGAGGTGAACTGCTTACTGCGGAACAAGCCGTTCAAGTAGGGCTAATCAATAAAGTGGTGCCTTCCGAAAAATTAGAAGCAGACGTATGGGAGGTGGCGAAAAAATTGGTAGAAGGGAACTCAGCGGAATCAATGAAACTTACCAAACAAATGATTGCCAAGGTTCAGTCTGAGCCGTTGATAGATGCCTTAAACTATGCTGCAGAAATGAACGCCCGCGCCCGTAACACAGCTGATTGCAAACGTGGAATTGCTGCTTTTCTGAACAAAGAGAAACTGAAGTGGTAGAAAAATAACGTGTTCTTTTTGTTGTCTCGCTTGTACATTAGCGGACATGGGATTCAGATACGAGTCGTTGTCACATGAGATCAAATGGTACGTTGTTATACAGCGTTGCTTTGATAGCGCTCTATCAATTCCAACTCTTTTGATTTAAGCTTTTCTTCTTCTTCAATATCAAAGTCGTCCTGAAGCCCAAGCCAGAATTTTGCTGAATTGCCAAAATATTTTGAAAATCTTAACGCGGTATCAGCAGTCACTCGTCTGTTTCCTTTTAGAATTTCTGAAACTCTTGTTTGAGGTATCCCAACGTCTTTTGATAATTTATAAGCACTTAGGCCCAATGGAATTAAAAACTCTTCTTGGAGAATTTCTCCCGGATGAATGTTTTTTAATTTTTTCATTCTTATTTCCTTTTAATGATAATCTAACATCTCCACGTCCGAAGCATTCCCTTTATCCCATTTGAATATTATTCTCCACTGATCATTGATCCTGATCGAATAATACTCCTTCAAATTTCCCTTTAACTTCTCCAATCTATTGGATGGTGGAATTTGTAAGTCTGCAATATTTTGCGAATTGTTTAACATTCTTAATTTTCGTCTTGCAATTTCTTGCAGGTCGGTGGCAAATCCCTTAACTCTTTCACCTTCCCAGATTTTTTTGGTCTCCCTGGAGCCAAAAGAAACTATCATAGTGTCGTTATACGTTACTAACGTTAAAAGTAAGTACTTTGTTTCAGATGTGCAAATTGTTCAAAAATTACGCTTTTTGAGACGGCCTCTTTTAACTTTATATTGGTGATGGTTTGGAAACCTCACTCACGATATTAAAAAAATACTGGCGACACACTCAGTTTCGCCCGCTTCAGCAGGAGATCATCGATTCTGTTTTGCAAGGCCATGATACACTTGCGTTGTTGCCAACCGGTGGTGGTAAGTCGGTGTGCTTTCAAATCCCGGCTTTACAAAAAGAAGGACTTTGTATAGTTGTCTCACCTCTCATCGCGCTGATGAAAGACCAGGTAGAGAATTTGAAGAACAAGGGAATTTATGCAATGGCTGTGCACTCGGGTATGAGCCGGCAGGAGATTGACAGGAATTTGAATAACTGCATTTTTGGTCCTGTAAAATTTCTGTATGTATCACCTGAAAGATTGCAAACAGAAATCTTTCAGGAACGTGTGAAGCAAATGAAACTATCGCTCATTGCGGTAGATGAGGCTCATTGCATTTCACAATGGGGATACGATTTCAGACCCTCGTACTTGCAGATTACTCAACTTCGTGAAGTGTTTTCAACTGTTCCCGTTATTGCATTAACCGCTACTGCAACCCAACAGGTAAAGGAAGATATTGTTGATAAACTAGCTTTCAGAAAATTATATAATATCTATCAGAGAACATTCGCGCGTGATAATCTCTCCTTTGTTATTCGGCAAACTGAAAACAAGGAACGCAAGCTGTCGGAGGTATTGCAAAAAGTAAATGGCTCGGTGATTATTTATGCGCGTTCGCGTAAAGCCACGCACGAACTGGCAGAGGCACTCACTAAAAAGGGTATCAGCGCTACCTTTTATCATGCGGGCCTTACTTTTGAACAACGAGCAAGCCATCAGGAAGACTGGATTAAAAGTAAGGTACGGGTAATGGTAGCGACCAATGCATTTGGTATGGGTATCGACAAACCCGATGTGCGCACGGTGGTACATCTTGATCTTCCTGAAAATCTTGAATCGTATTATCAGGAGGCAGGAAGAGCAGGCCGCGATGGCCATCGCTCGTATGCAGTCATTATTTACCATGAAGCAGATGTGGCTACGCTGAGGGCAAAGGTTCAGCAATCTCATCCTTCTATAGAGTTCCTGAAAAAAGTTTATCAGGCCCTTGCAAATTATTATCAACTGGCTGAAGGAAGCAGTGAGGGAGAAAGTTTTGACTTTGAACTGTATGACTTTTGTGATCATTTTAAACTCCACGTTGCAGAAGTCTATAGTGCATTGAGAAAACTAGAGGAGGAAGGATTGATCGAGTTCAATGAAAGTTTCTACAGCCCGTCTCAATTTTTCTTTTCGGCTGATAAGGGAAGGATATACGAATTTCAGGTTGCCAATGCGAGGTTTGATCCTGTAATCAAGATGTTGTTACGATTGTATGGAGGGCAACTCTACACCGACTTTACGAAAATCTCCGAATCCTATCTTGCCAAAGGTCTTAAGATTTCCGTGGAGGAACTGGTTGGGCTATTGAAACATCTTCATGAAATTCAGCTCGTGGTGTATCACCCTGCCAAGGATAAGCCTCAGATTACATTTGTCCTCCCTCGTCAGGATGCTGCACGTTTGCCCCTTAACATCAAACGCCTGGAGGAACGAAAAGCTCTCACCGAATCGAAAATGGAGGCCATGATTGAGTTTGTCACATCCACACACCGGTGCCGAATGCAGCTGGTGCAGGAATATTTCGATGAAAAAACCGATAACACCTGTGGAAAATGTGATGTGTGCATTGCCAAAAAGAAAAAAGAAAGCCTTGTTGAAATTAAAGAGTTGAGAAAAGAGGTGCTCACATTGCTAAAAGCAAAACTTTATACGATTGAACAACTCGAGAAAAGAATAGCCCCACTCGATACTGAATTGTTTATCGATGTAATCCGTGAAATGGTAGACGATGGTGAGATTGAGTATGATTCGGTTTGGAGACTGAAAATAAAGAACGGAAAGGTCTAAATTTAATTCTCTATTAATTCCTTCGCATTTTCAAATGCCACCTTCGAAGGCTTCGCCCCGCCAATCATCTTAGCAATTTCCTCGATACGCTCTTGCGCGTTCAAGGCTTTGATGTTACTGATCGTTTTCGATGAGGAATTATCTTTATACACGAAATAATGTTCATCGGCCTTAGCGGCAATTTGCGGAAGGTGACTGATCGTAATTAACTGGTGATGCTTGGCCATTGTCTTCATCAGGTTTCCGAGTTTCATGGCAATCTCGCCCGACACACCGTTATCGATTTCATCCAACACAAGGGTAGGCATAGAAGTTTTGGCTGCCATTACATATTTAATGCAAAACATCAGGCGCGAAAACTCACCGCCAGAGGCGACTTGGGCTAACGGTTTTGGTGCAATGCCTTTATTCGCACTAAAAAGTATTTCAATGGTATCGGATCCTGAAGAAGTAGGTTGAATGGTTGACTGTTCAACTTTTAATACCGCTTCTGGAATGCCTAATTCTTTTAACAGCCGCACAATCTCTTTGCACAACGGATCAAAAACTTTTTTTCGTCCTGCGCTTAGCTTTTGGGCAAGGAGTTGTAATTCATTTTCGGCTTTTTGATAGCCAGTCTTTGCCGTGGCAAGAGCTTCGTCTAGGTTAGAGGTGATGTTAGCCTTGCGTTGCAATTCTTCTTGGAATACCAACAGTTCCTTTAAATTCTGACTGCGATGCTTTTTCAGTAGCCGATAAATAATATTGATTCGTTCCTTAGCAAACTCTGCCCGCTCCGGATCAAACTCTATATTCTCTTCTTCCTTTTCAATTTCATTGAGGATGTCAGCGAGCTCTATCACCAGACTTTCCAGGCGTTGATATAATGTTTCGTATTGAGCGGAATAAGACGATACGTGTTGTAAATGGGTTTTTGCTTCTGTAAGTGAATTCTGTGAAGCGAATTCCGAGCGGCTGAGTAATTCCATAACGGTATGAAACCTGCTCTTGATATCCTCCGCATGTTCCATAATCTTCAACTCCGATTCAATTTTCTCCTGTTCGCCTTCTTCAAAGTTGGCTTTGACTAATTCGTCAAGCTGAAAATTAATATAGTCTGCATCCTTCCTCAAAGTATCCGCCTCATTCACCAATGTTTCGTATTCTTTTTTCTTTTCCAGGAAAACCTTCCAGGTCACGGAATACTCCTCCAATATTTTTTGGTTGTCTGCGTAAGAATCAATCAGTCGAAGTTGAAAGTCCTGGTTGCCAAGTTGAAGGGTTTCGTGCTGGGAATGGATATCCATCAGTAAATTTCCAAGCCTGCGCATAACATCGAGTGTAACGGGGGTATCGTTGATAAAGGCTCTTGATTTTCCTCCCGGACTGATTTCCCTTCGGATTACAGTGGTGTCATCGTAATCGAGATCTTCCGCTTTGAAAAAGCTTTTGAGTTTGTAAGAACCAATTTCAAAAATACCTTCGGTAATGCATTTATCATTTTCATCCCACAACACTTTTGTATCAGCCCGGTTCCCTTTGAGCAATCCGATCGCACCCAGCATGATGGATTTACCTGCACCGGTTTCGCCCGTTACCACATTCAATTGCCGAGAAGGCTCCAGCTCGAGGTGCTTGATTAACGCGTAATTCTTTATGGTGAGATGCTTGAGCACGGTATAAATTTCAAACACTCAAAATAAGGTGTTTGTTTTGATTTTGAAGGTTGATACTTGGAATTTATTCTTCCGGACTAATTTTTAATAATCTTGTCGTAACTGGATCGATTGGATGGGTCCATGGAAACGATAATATCATAAGCTTCCCGCCTGACAGGCAGAGAGCCATCGGAAAAAATGTTAGCTAGCTCTTTTGATTTCGCATCAAAAAAGGAAACTACCAGGATGGCGTTTGGATTGATGTCGCGCGCTTTTTTAACGTCTTTTAATCCTTTCAAAATTATTTCGCGACTCTTGTCAGGAGTCTTTTCGAAGGTGTCAAGCCCTAACCGATGATAACTGTATACTGATCTTCGTACATCTACCATTTGCGGATTAATCAGATTTTCAACCAACCAATATCGGTTACGGTTACTGCCCAGTGCCTGCCAACCCGGACGGTTGGAGGATTGTGCATTGTTCACCACGGTGAGTGCTTTTTGAAAATAAGGTGTACCACCCAACTCATTAAATGAATCGTAATCCATGCCAATGACCAGGTAGGCATAGAATGCCAGCATGGAAGTCAGGTTGTTGATGTAGTTATTATCGTTATACTCCAAGGGTTGTGATTCAATATATTCAAACTCCCAGTCGCGATCGGCAAAATTTAAAAGTAAACTGGTGTAGCTTGAGTTGTAAATTGGTCTTGCTGATTGCACCTGAACCGAAGCACTGAAGATACCGATGGAAGGCATTTCATTGATGTTGATCAACAAACTGCAATTAATTTTTTCGTGCGTTTGAAATGCATCGTTGGTCCATTTGCGCGTGTTCAAAAATTGCTGGAGTGCATTTTTCATGTCGCGAAACACATTCCTGTCTGTGGTTTGTATTTTCGGGCCAACATTAATCGTAACAATGCTATTGAGTTCCTGCGCAACGCTGTGAAAGGAGAGGAGCACCAGTACGATCACGATAACGCTACGCATGTACTTTTTCGATGATGGCTTAAACAATGTCGTTGGCAACTTCTTTTTTATTTTTCAGTTCGAACGACCGTATATTTTGTTGCTTATCAATAATGGAAATTTTATTGGTATCGTGTCCAAAACCTGCACCGGAATCATTCAGGGAGTTTAAGACAATCAGGTCGAAATTTTTTGCTTCAAGTTTCTTGAAAGCATTCGCTTGCTCTTGTTCAGTCTCAAGAGCGAATCCAACGATCACTTGCCCGTTGTGTTTTAGTTTTCCAAGTGAAGCAGCAATGTCGTGTGTCTTCGTTAGCTGCAATACGAATGTATCGTCTTTCTTTTTGATTTTTTGATCAGCAATTACAATGGGTTTGTAATCTGCCACGGCCGCGGCCAGTACAGCAATATCTGTTGTTGGAAACAACTCAACACAAGCGCTATGCATATCCTCTGCCGACATCACTCTTGTAACGCTCACGCCCGGGTGCGAAGTATGTTGAGAAGTAGGACCGGTAATAAGATTGACGTTAGCTCCGGAATTGGCGAGAGACTCTGCAATGGCAAATCCCATTTTACCACTGGAATGGTTTCCAATGAACCGCACCGGGTCTATCGCTTCATGGGTTGGACCGGCTGTTACCAGCACGTTTTTGCCCTTTAGCTTTTGATCGTTTCGAAAGAACGACTCAAGGTGTACAATGATTTCTTCCGGCTCTGCCATTCTTCCGGTACCGATTAACCCGCTGGCAAGTTCACCATAACCCGGATCAATAAGATGATTTCCAAAAGAAGCTACTTTTTTCAGGTTCGATTGTGTAGATCCATGAGTGAGCATATCTAAATCCATGGCCGGTGCCACAAACACGGGGCATCGAGCAGAGAGATACACTGCGGACAATAGATTATCACAAATACCATTTGCCATTTTAGCAAGTGTGTTAGCGCTTGCAGGGGCGATAAGAATTATATCTGCCCAAAGACCAAGTTCAACGTGATTATTCCACTGACCGGTTTCATCTTTTATGAACTCTGTCAGAACAGGATTCTTGGAAAGTGTGGAAAGGGTGAGCGGTGTGATGAATTCTTTCGCAGCGGAAGTCATTACAACTTTTACTTCAGCGCCCGCTTTTACCAATAAGCGGGTCAGCACTGCTGCTTTGTAAGCGGCAATACTTCCTGTTACTCCCAGCACTATTTTTTTGCCCTGAAGCATGATGTTGGTAATCAGTTATCAGCATTCGGTTATCAGTTAGTCTCTACCGATTACTGATAACCGATTACCGCTTACTATTTTTTTACAGGCTCGGTGCCTGGGTCTCTTCTCTTCTTCTGTAGTTAAGTTTTCCTTCCAAAAATTCTTCAGTAGCGGTGGAAGTAGGCTTCGGCATACGTTCGTAGAATTTTGAAATTTCGATTTGCTCGCGATTCTCAAATACCTCTTCCAGGTTATCTACCGTGGTAGCAAACTCAGCTAGTTTGTTGTTGAGTTCTTCCTTGATGTTGGATGAAATTTGTTTAGCGCGCTTGGAGATAACTACTACCGATTCGTACAGGTTGCCGGTAGGAGCTGCCACTTTATCAATGTCGCGAGGAATAATAGATGATTGAATAGCCATAGTATTTATGAATTTGTAGTCTTAAACGTTGTTAATTTTGTAGTGCTTTCGATGTATAGTTTTTCAGCATCCTTTATGAATTTACTTTCAGGATACCGGTCAATAAAATCTTTATAATTTTCTACAACCTCTTTATACCGCTGAGGTTGCTTGCTGTATACGCTTTTTTCGGCAAGTTCAAATTGTGAAAATAAGATGAGGTAGTTGGCTTCTTCCTGATACTTGGAATCGGGAAAGTTATTTTTAAAGCTATTCATAGCCACAATAGCTGCTTTGTAGCTCCTCATTTTTACATATTGCCGGGCATTTTCAAAACCTTTCTTCTCCAGTTTCACCTGTGTAGTGAAGATTACATCCACCGCCTGATCTTTAAACTTACTGTTTGGAAAGCGGTTCAAAAATTCCTGCATCGAAGTCATGGCTTGAATACTGCCTGACTGATCCAGGTTTGATCCGGGCGATGACTTGTACAAGGAATATGCATACATGAAGCGTGCTTCTTCAGATAAAGCTCCTCGCCCGTAGGTTTCGTAAAATGACTTGAATTGCTCAGAAGCCAACAAATAAAGTTTCTCATTGTACTGGCAGTATGCGAGATAAAACTGAACCTTTTCTGCCTCAGGCAATCCTCGAATAATGGGCAAAATCTGGTCAAATAAAATAGAAGCCCTGTAATAGTCTTTCTTTTCGTAGTACACCAGGCTGGCTTCGTACTTTACCCGCCAATCGGGGTTTTTCTCGATTTTCCTGAATTTACTACAAGAAACCCCGCCTATCAGCACTAAAACATAGACTGTTAATAACGATACTCTCCGCATAAGCCCGCAAATATAACACAACGCACCTGAAGTGTAAAACGTATTGTTTTACGTGGTGTGGCCAGAAAGACTTTATTTTTTAACGATTAGCTTGCGGGTCATCACTCCCTCATTTTCAATGTACAGGGTATAGAAGTAAATACCTGAACTAAATTGGTCTGCCAGAATTTTAACCTTAGTTTCAGCATACGACAATTCATATTCTGAAAGGGCATTTCCCAGGATATTATGGATCACAATTTTGGTCTTAACCACATCGTCATGAAGTTGGTAGTTGATGTTGGCATGGTCTGTTACCGGATTGGGGTATACATCGTGTATGGTGATAAATTGCGAACTGTAAATATTGCTTTTCTCCGGCTTCCCCTCCACAATAAAATTAAGGTTAATCTGGCTTGATTCGGCAAAGTTTGACTTATTGTAGACTATATACTTAACCTCACTAAAACCCTCTACAAGTCCAGCCTCTAGCCCAATTGCAAAATTTTGAAGGGTTTGTCCAGGCTCAATTTTAAGGATATAATCCTCTGTACGCTGGTCGAGGCAGTTGTTATCCACGCAGAAATAATTCTTTTGCGTACCCCCTATTTGGGTTTCGACTTTTCGAAGGATCAGGGTGATCGGTCTTTCCGTATTGTTTTTGAAACGGAGGGGAGCCTTGATAAGATCCCCGATAGTGCCTTTATACGATTCCTGTAAACCGGAAACTTCGAAGCTTTGAGCTCCCAAAACCCCGCTTATCAAGATACATCCTATCAACAGTACCAACTTCTTCATACTCAACTATGAAGTTTTCACAAAATTTAACGGATTTTAAACGCATCTCATAATGAAATGCCAAGAATTTACAGGATGGTAACAATAAACTAAAGCCTCAATCGTTTGCGGATGGGATCTTCAGCAGGATCAGCGATCTTCACAACATCTTTTTTAACGGGACGAAGAGGTTCTTTCCAGGTAAAACCTTCCAATTCCCTTTCTTCTTTGTCTAGCTCGTGTGGGGGTATAAAGTTGGCTTCAGGCTTTACGTAAAAGCTCAGGTTATTTACCCTGCCCCCCAGGAACCTGATCACCATGTTACTGCAGATGATTTTGTTCATACCGGTGAGTGCACTGGTTTTTTCATCAATGGCGAAGTACAGGCTCTCCCCGTTGCCATCTACATTCACTCGTTTCAGTGCCCCCTGACCGAATTCAGCAATCATTTCTCTGCCTTTAATCTGGTTGAAATTCAGCAGCGTATCTTTAGAGATCACAAAAGCATTGGCTATCATGAATATTTTGCTAATCGTATTTTTTTCTATCAGGATGCGGATGGAATCGGCTGTCATTTGATTTTCGTCCGTCCATAAAACAGGATCTTTATAAAAGTAAATTGTTGAATCAGCCGAACGATACTCAAGGGAATCTGCAATACCCTGCAAGTCTTTCTTAAAAATTTTTACGTTGTGGTACGCGAGTAACCTTTTTTTTGCCGGATCAACATGATCGATCGAGACGAGCGTATCAGCGGTCATGAAAAGTGTATCCCCCTCGTCTGTTACCTTAGCCACATAGGCGTGATCATAAATTTTAGCGATATTTTTGGTTCTGTAATAGTCTGCTGCCTGCCCATAAATGTTCAGGTTCTCATCCTTATACGTCATGATTACATCGCCACGTACTTTGTACATCTTGCGAAAGTCATCTATATCATACGAGTTTCCTTTTAGCTCATAGCTTAGCGATTGCGCCAATCCTTCTTTTAAATCAGAAGTCCGGGTTTGGGTATTGTATTGTCCCGCTTTATACACAAACGAACTGCTGTCTTTATTCACCACGGTTGTTTCCGAAACAAAGAAAATAATTTTGGTTTTGGAGTTATACTGAAGACTGTCTGCAGTCATGGAGTACTCCGGATTGGTCACTTTTACATTTCTCTTAAAAGAAGCAAGATTCGAGTTCACCTGGTAGTAACCTTTTCTGCTCGTCAACACATTAATGCTGTCAACGAGCTTACCGCCATTAAAGTAGGTTGCTTCATTTGCCACGCGGTCGTAGTCAAGAAAATCGGTATAAAGTGTGGCGGTAGCAAGCTTTGTGAATACAACGTTATTTCGAAGTTTAGCCGTCTTTTTATTTCCATCGTATTCCAACCTGGAGGCCGTGATGGTAACGGAGTCACCTTCCACAATGCGCACGCGACCGAAGGCCTCCACCATGTTTTTTGAGCGATAGAACCAGGCCGAGTCACAATAAATGGTGGTCGTATTTTGAACGAAAACTACATTATCGATTACCCGTTCAATACGTTCTCCATTCCTGATTCCCCCAATTAATTTGCCCGCCCCTTTCTGTAATTGAACTTTCTTTTGAGCAAGCCCTGGCGCAAGAGCAATCAACGTAAAGAATAGAATAATAGTAGAAATGCGCATCATGATGCCAAAATTAACCAAAAACTTACTGAGTACTACGAAACTCTATAGTGTGCAGTAGTATCTTTGACTCGTGCTGAAGCAATTTCTGAACCATATTCATCAAAACGATCTCTGCAAGTCTGATCAAAAGATCATGCTGGCCGTGAGTGGTGGATTGGATTCTGTTGTGATGCTTCATCTATTTAAAGAAGCTGGATTTTCTGTAGGTGTAGCACACTGCAATTTTCAATTAAGGGGTGAGGACTCCATGAAAGATGAATCGTTCGTGCAAAACATCTGTTCAGAAAAAAGTATGCCTTTTTTCTGTAAGCGCTTTGAGACAAATATCTATGCAACGGAGCACAGCCTTTCAGTCCAGATGGCTGCGCGTGATCTTCGGTATGCATGGCTCAATGAAATTGTTGAAAAAGAGGGCTATGATTTTCTTGCCACCGCCCATCATCTCAACGACTCCCTAGAGACGATGCTTTTAAATCTAACTAAAGGCACAAGTTTACAAGGCATGTCAGGCATTCCGCGAAAGAATGGAAAGGTTATACGTCCTATGCTTTTCGCCAGTCATGGTATGATTAAAACTTACGCTGACTTTCATCATTTGAAGTGGCGTGAAGACCTAAGTAATGCTACCGATGATTACCAGCGCAATTTTATTCGACACCAGGTTGTGCCTAAGTTGAAGGAACTGAATCCTTCACTTGAAGATACACTTCAAAAGAGTTTGATTAAAATTTCGGGTGCCCTCGAACTGTTAAATCTCGGGAGAACGCAATTTGAAAGTCAATTCAAAAAATTGAAAACAGGATTGCATGTACCCAAGCAGGCCATCGAGCAATATAAAAACCAGTCAGCCGTATTATGGGAAGCGATCCATCACTATGGTTTTAACCTTGAACAATGTCAGTCGGTAATACATTCATTGCATGGTCAGGCAGGCAAAAAATTTATTTCAACACATTACCAGCTAACCATTGATCGTGATGAGATCGTAATTAGTGAACGTATTGAAAATTGGGAGCCCATAATAATTGAAAGAGGAGAAAATCATATATCACGCGGGCCATTTTCCTTGGATGTAAAAAGTGTTGAAAAGGAGGAATCACGAATTAATCAAGATAAGAACGAAGCAGTATTAGATGAAAGCAAACTGAAATTTCCTATTATCTGGAGAAAATGGAAAGCGGGTGACCATTTTTATCCTATAGGCTTTGATCATAAGAAAAAGCTGAGTGATTTTCTGATTGACAATAAGGTTTCATTGCCAGCAAAGGAGTTTGTGACGGTTTTAGAATCGGAAGGGGAAATTGCCTGGGTAGTTGGCTATCGGATTGATAACAGGTTTAAAATTACGCCCCAAACACGTTCGGCACTGTCTTTCTCTATCAGGCCATATTTTGTTTAATATCCTTTTTGTTTGATGTGCCGGTTTATAACTTGGTGCCTTATTTCCAACGGATTCAACCTTTATACCTTAACTTTTTACCTCTATGAAAATTACTGTAGTTGGTGCCGGTAATGTGGGCGCTACTTGTGCCGATGTACTCGCATACCGCGAGGTGGCTAATGAAATTGTTCTGATTGATATTAAAGAGGGTTTGTCGGAAGGCAAGGCTCTTGATATCTGGCAAAAGTCTCCTATTGATTTGTATGATTCCCGAACAATCGGTTCCACAAATGATTATTCTAAAACAGCTGGTTCAGATGTAGTGGTGATTACTTCCGGTTTACCCCGTAAGCCTGGTATGAGCCGTGATGATTTAATTAATACCAACGCTGGCATTGTAAAATCAGTAACTGAAAATGTGGTTAAGCATTCTCCGAATGCCATCATCATTGTGGTATCAAACCCGCTTGATGTCATGACCTATCAAGCGCACATCACATCGAAGTTGCCACGTATGCGCATTATGGGTATGGCAGGTATATTGGATACCGCGCGTTATCGTGCATTTCTGGCTGAAGCATTAAATATCTCACCAAAAGATATTCAGGCTATGTTGCTGGGTGGACATGGTGATACCATGGTTCCACTACCGCGTTATACAACGGTGGCTGGAATTCCAGTAACAGAACTTATCGATAAAGACAAACTCCATGCAATTTTGGAAAGAACTAAAGTTGGCGGAGGAGAGCTTGTTAAGTTAATGGGAACTTCCGCATGGTATGCTCCGGGTTCTGCAGCGGCTCAAATGGTGGAAGCCATTGTGAAAGATCAACGTAGAGTCTTCCCAGTGTGTATGAAGCTTGATGGAGAGTATGGTATTAAAGATTGTTACCTCGGTGTTCCGGTTGTGTTGGGTAAGAATGGTATTGAAAAAATAATCGAGTTAGATTTGAATAAAGAAGAAAAAGAATTAATGGAAGCCAGCAGAAAAGCAGTACGTGAGGTGATGGATGTGCTGGATAAGTTGGGGTAATACCTCACCTCACCCAGCCTCCCTCTCCAAATGGAGAGGGGAGGTGTCTGAGGAACGAAGACGGAGGGGTGAGGTTACTACAAATGCCTGATACAAGTCAGGTATTTTCTTTTTCTAGAATGCCCTTGAGTATAGGAATAGTCAAATCGCTGAAATCCTGAATAACAAAATTAGTTTCTCTCAGTTCTTCTGGTGTGTGCGTAGTAGTAATGCCAATAACTTTCGATCCAGACTTTCTTCCCGCGGTAACACCTGAGAGGGAGTCTTCAATGACAATACATTTTTCATTTGTAAAGCCTAGCGCTTTAGCTGTTTTCAAATAAATTTCCCGATTAGGCTTTCCATGGGTTACTACGCGTTCATCGAGGATTACTTCAAAATATTTTCTGAGCCCTGTTTTACTTAATACAAAATCTACGTTTTCAGGAGGGGCAGAAGTAGCAATTGCACGCGGGATATTGTTGGCAACTAGTAAATCCAAAAATCCGACTAATCCGGTGACAGGTTTTAAATGTGGTTCGTATAGCTTTCTGAAAAGCTCCTCTTTTTCATTGGCGTAAAAATGAAGTTGTTCTTCCGTAAGTTCACCGAACATTGTGCTAATCCAGTCGCGGTTAGTCCTTCCGTATATTTTATTTTGAAGCGTTAATTCGTTTAACTGAATATTATGGGTAACACAGAATTGCTGAAGGGCAAGTTTGTGATATGGATTCGTATCCACAATCACACCATCCATATCAAAAATTACCGCGAAGTCAAACATGCTTTTATTTAATTCCTTTAAAAATTATCTCCCCTTTGGCTAATCCGAATTTTTTACGGATTTCATCGGGCAGGTTATTTACATAGTCTTCTTCAATAACCTTTAGACCACTACGTGCAATTCGTTGAGGATAATCCTTTCCATATTTTCGTACGTGATCATCCTGTCCGAATATTTTTTCACGTTCGCGTTTATCGGTAATGGAGGAATCTTCAAACGTAACATCGGGAATGGGATTAAAAAAAGGTATCTGAAGAATGGCAAAGCCCCCGGGCTTTAGCACGCGGTGAATTTCTTTCATAGCTTGGATATCGTCACGGACGTGTTCCAAGACATGGTTACATAAAGCAACATCAAATTGGTTCTCTTCAAAAGGAATTTGATGAATGTCCATCTTCACTTTTGCCAAGGGTGATTCAATGTCTGCTGTGATATACGTATCTCCATGAAGTTTTTCAAATCTGTTAATGTAACACGCTTCAGGAGCGATGTGCAGCACATCTTTTTTCTCGTTAAAAAAATCTGTTTGTTCCTTCAGGTAAATCCAGATAAGCCTGTGCCTTTCCAATGAAAGGCAATTCGGGCACAACGCATTTTCTCGTGGATTGATCCGCCCATAGGGAAGGAACTTCCGATAACTTGAGTTGCAAATCGGACACGTGACATTTGTACCAGTATAAAAGAGTCCAACCACTTTTAATCCAACTCCGCTTACACGTTGAAGGTATTTTCGCGGTATATACCGAACCAGAAAGGAAATTAACTTTTTCATCGAAGCGGCAAAGATATATAATAGTCACTAGTCACTAGACATTGGTCATTCGGTAAAGGCTTGTAACCGTGACCTCTGACAACTGACCGTGACCCACTGACTAATGACTATTGACCAGTGACTTGTGACCAAGGACTATTCTTCAAGAACTGTAAAACTATTTATGCTAATCCACCATCTTTATACATAGAACAACATAGAACGGCAAAGAAAACCAGCCAAACCGTGACAGAAACGCTACTGGACATCGCTATGATGCATTCCGACACCCTCCTTACCCGAGCAAAACAAGGGGATAAGAATGCGCAAGGCAAGCTTGTGCAGTTGTGGTATAAGAGGATTTATAACTTCAGTTATAAGTTTTTCCTCGACCACGACCTAGCCATGGAGGCTGCACAAAAGACATTCATTTCGATGTGCCGCAACATTGATGGTCTGCAAGATATTGCGCGGTTTAAAAGCTGGCTGTACAAGATTGCCGTGAATTATTGTAGAGAAGAAGCGCGTAAAACGAAAAATAGTCGCTTGGTGCAGTTTGATAGTGTGGTAAATGTGGAGGCGGAAGAATCTCCACGATGGGAGGGATCATCAGTCCGGAATGATAATCCGGAACGACAGTTTCAACAGATGGAGTTGTCGGAAATTTTACAACGATCGCTGATGGAAATTAGTGCTGAACAACGGGAAGTAGTGATCATGAAAGAATTCGAAGGGTTGAAGTTTAGGGAGATTGCCGAAGTATTGAATATTTCGGAGAACACCGTGAAATCAAGAATGTATTATGGGCTTGATGGATTAAAAAAGATTTTAGAAAAGAAAAATATTACGAAAGAAACAATAAGTTATGAGCTATAAACCAGATGAATCCGTTTTGATGGCTTATCTGTACGATGAGCTGCCCAGTGAGGAGAAAGTATTGGTAGAGAAATACCTTCAGGAAAATCCAATGGCCGTGAAAGAGTTGGAGTCGCTTCAACATTTGCGCAAGGTGTTATCAACAGTAGGTGATAAGGAAGTGATTGCTCCGCCCATCGTGGTTGAAGATTCGAAGCAACGTTTCTTCTGGAGCGCTCCCTACTTTAAAACTATTTCTGCAATCGCGGCATCCTTGCTATTGTTGATGATAGCAGGAAAAATAATGGATATTCAAATGAACTATTCTGACAACGTGGTAAGTCTGAGTTTTGGAAAACCTGCCTTGGATACAATCGTTGAACAACCCCTTCAAACAGGACTAACTGCCGAGCAAGTGCAAAGCATGATCAATTCATCGATGCAACAAAACAATCAGTTTGTTCAGGCAAGTCTGAGTGAGTCACAGCAGAAATTAGATGCTTCGATCCGTAAAAATCTGGCTATGAACTCAACTAAGATCAATAATCTGGTGCAGCAAGCTTCACGTGCTTCTCAAGATGAGATTAGGCAGTTTGTGGCAGGCCTTCAGAATCAAAATCAACAGATGGTAAAGGATTATTTTCAACTTACTACTTCTGATCAGCAGAAATACATAGAAAGTCTTTTGGTTGATTTTTCGAAGTACCTGCAACAACAACGCAACAATGATTTGGAAACATTGCAGACACGACTCACTGGTTTAGAACAAAATACCACCGTATTTAAACAGGAGACTGAGCAAATACTGGCGAGTATCATTTCAAACGGTACTTCAGAAAATACACGTAAAAATTATTAATAAATAAGAATATGAGACGAGTAATTAATTTTTTGGTAGGCGGAGCGATTGTACTCGGCACACAGTTGGCAATTGCACAACAAGCAGATGAAACGAGGATGAACCGTGATATAGAAATAGCGGAGAACGTTTTGAGTACATTGATCAAGCAGGATTTTGGTAAGCGTAATTTTTTTCCGATAGAAGTGAGAGGCAGCTACCGTGCAGGTTATGGTGTCACCTTTACTGTTCCAACCGATATGCTCCTGCCAATGACTTGGGGAGGCGACAACGAAGTGATGATATTAGATGGATCTCCCGGAGTGTATTCATACTCCTTTTCAACAACACACGATGGTCATGAGTTTACCGACTTTGAGGATGAAAGTGATGGGGCTGACGAGGAAAGTGAGAGGACCGACAAGGAAATGGAAAAAGCTGAGAAAGAAATGAGAGAGGCCGAACGCGAATTGAAAGAAGCTGAGCGGGAAATGAAAGCTGCCGAGAAAGAAATGAAGTCAGCCATGCGGGAGCAGGAGCGAATAGAAAGATCACAGGAATCAATGTACAACGTGCGTACCCGCATATCACACAGGCCGGAAGACTCTGACAGTCTGCAAGCTGTATCAAGTGCAAAAATTATTCAGGCTGCAAAAAATTTCCTGGCTGATTATGGCGATATGCTCAGCCAACTTAAAGCCGATGAAAGAATTATCATCACAAATCAGAGTGATAACCAACGCTGGTTCTATGGTCAAAACACCAAGCGATCAGTTTTATTGGTGGAGGCATTAAAAGGTGACGTAACCCAATACAGACAAGGAAAAATTAGTCGGGATCAGTTGCTTGGCAAAATTAAAGTTACAAACACGGAGAGCTCAGGTAAGATGGAACCGGATTTAGAATTGCTCACCAGCATTTTTAACCGGTTGTATAGGAGTGACCTTTCCAGTAATTTTTTTGTAGAAGGGAATGCATATTACGAAAGACTCACCGACTATGGCGCCATTGTATACATGCAAGTATACTCCAGCAACCAGGCCGATGACGGTTTGTTCAACATGCCAACGGTGGACTTGCGTGAAGTCGACCAGGCAACACGCGATAAAAAGGTGAAGGAACTCTATCCGGCATTTGAGTCTGAATTAAAAGAAAACATTCTCGAATACGGCCGCACGGTAAAAAGTCTGAAGGATAATGAAAAGCTTGTGTTTAACGTGACCCTGACAAAATGTAAAGGCTGTGGCATCCCCTCCGATATTGAGGTGTCCGTTCAGAACTCGGTATTGAAAGATTATAATTCAAGTAAGCTAGACAAGAACAGTGCGTTGGGTAAAATGACTGTAAAAAAAGGCGCGGGGCAATAAGCCTGTCCTTTGTTATTTGATTTTAAAAAGACGCTTACTTAGGCCAGAGGCCTGCTAAATAGTAATCGCTCGGCACAGCCGAGCGATTGATTTGGTTCTTGTTCTACTTTATTTTCGAAACGTTTCTGTCGTTGTACTTTATTATATACTCTAATAACTTTTTACCTTTTTGCGACTCCTTTTCAAACTGGGTCAATAATTCAGTGTCGTCCGATGTTAGAATCTTTTTTAGCAATCTCTTTGAAAGGAGAAAAGTCTTTCCAGTATTATAGTTAATAATTATCTCATCTTTGTATGGATACGGAATAGGTAATATCATGAAAGGGAATGGCGTGGTGGCAAAGGTCATTCTTGTTCCTTTTTCTTTAAAGTAACAATATCTACCCTTCTCCAAAATCTCATTGTATTTACCCCAACGTACAAATATTCTGGTCCCGTCACTGAAACCCCAAATTTCACTCTTCTTTATTTTTTTCGGTTTTCCTGTCTTGTTGTCTGTCACCCAAAGATTTTTATTGTCAAATGTAAATTGGTCCGGAATTGAAGGGTTGTTATATTTAAAGTCTTCAAACGTTTTATAAATTCCTTTCTGATAGTCTGTTGTGTTAATTATATAATTGTTCCGTTTTTTTAAACTGTCACTTTTAAGTTGAGCAATGGTGTCAAGTTGTCCAAATAACAAAATGGCAAATAGAAGTCTATGCATAAAATTATAATTGGTTACAGATCGAGGAATTTTAATTGAAACCATGGGCCATAACGTTTGTGTTTCTGCAGTGGTGCCTTTTCGAAGCCATGTCCTGTCCCACGAAACGAAACGTTGAATGAGGATAAAACTTAAATGCAACTCGTCACGGCACCATTGCAGAAACATTTTTTGTTGATGGCTGTGTGGCCTTATCCTCTCTTCATTTCGTAAGGCAGGTCTATAGTCTCTCGTTAAACCGCTTTATTTATTCCTCAGTCAGCCTTCATGAATTTACTAAAATACATATACCAATTCCACTCCCAAGTTTTACCATTGTCGTCCGAAAACGCTTGACTCCAAATTGGGTTTTCCTTGTCTCTTACGTCCCAACGAAATACAACTATTATTTTGCGGTCGTTAAATGTGTCCTTGGTAAAAAAGTGAGCAATATTATTTTCAAAGGAGCCTACAACCGCGGGTTGCAACACACCTTCACTGGAGTCTGCCCAATAGATGCTCCATAACTTTGTCTTTGTGTTAAAAAGTCGAACGGACATTCCCTCGAATGGTACACCGTCAAATGTGGCAAGATAGTTGTCAATATTCCCTGTGCCATTCAATACTTTATACATTTCTTGAGTTGATTCAAATTCTGTCCATTCTGCGCTGTTATTTAAACGTATTTTTAATTTTTTATTATGAAGTTTCCATTTGCCCTGATAAAAGTCAAAGTCGTGCTTTGAAGAATTTGGTGAAGCTGTAATTACCAACTCTCCGTTACTGTCAAAGTTTATTTTAGGTATCTCCAAACTTTCTTGATTTGTCATATTTTTAGATTGTGAGTACGTGTCAATGAAAAAGAAAAATAATAAAATTGTCGATAGAGGCCTCATATATTTATTCCAAAGTTCCAAGTTTTCCTGAAGTCTTTCTGTTGTCCCCGTTGGAAATCTCTATCAGTAGCGTGTCAACCGTTAGTTGGCTTTCTCGTCTGGCCGCATTGCCACCAACATCCGAAAATAGTTTTTACCTATATTTCTTATATACCTGTATAATTAAAAGGAGTGATGGCCTTTAGTTTTACTTTCAATTCATCGTTGATCTTCAATGAATCAATGAACTCCTCAAAATCTTTCTTCGTGACTTTTTCATTTTTGCGCGTAAGTTCTTTCAGCGCTTCGTATGGATTAAGGTATCCTTCTTTTCGTAAAATAGTTTGAATGGCCTCAGCTACTACAATCCAATTGTCCTCCAGGTCCTGATCAATTGCTTTTTTATTTAACTCAAGTTTACCAATTCCTTTTTCAAGAGACTTAAAAGCGAGATAGGTATGGGCCAGCGGAACGCCAATGTTTCGCAATACGGTTGAGTCGGTAAGGTCGCGCTGCAAACGTGAGATGGGAAGCTTTGCCGACAGGTGCTCAAAAATAGCATTGGCAAAACCGAGATTGCCTTCTGCATTTTCAAAGTCAATCGGGTTTACTTTATGCGGCATAGCCGATGAACCTATTTCTCCTGCTTTTATTTTTTGTTTGAAATAATTCAGGGAAACATATTGCCAAACATCACGACTGAAGTCAATAAGGATGGTGTTGATCCTTTTCAGGTTATCAAACAATGCAGCCATGTTATCGTAATGCTCAATTTGGGTGGTGGGCTCGCTGCGTACCAAACCAAGTTGATTGCTCACAAAAGTGTTCCCAAAGTGACCCCAGTTTATTTCGGGGTAGGCAATGTGATGGGCGTTGAAGTTTCCGGTAGCGCCACCAAATTTAGCGGAGTGCGGAATCGACTCAAGTAAATCAAGCTGTCGATTGATCCGTTCTACAAACACATACAATTCTTTTCCTACCCGCGTTGGAGAAGCCGGCTGTCCGTGGGTGCGTGCCAGCATCGCAATATCTTTCCACTGAACGGAGAGTGAAGTAAGCTCTGCCACCAACTTTTTAATAGTCGGAAGAAATTCCTGCTCCATAAATTCTTTCAGCGAAAGCGGAATGGCTGTATTGTTGATGTCTTGTGAGGTAAGTCCGAAGTGAATAAATTCTTTGTACTTCGTTAGTCCTAGTTCATCAAACTTATTTTTCAGAAAATATTCAACAGCTTTAACATCGTGGTTAGTGGTTTTCTCAATTTCCTTGATTACGTTGGCATCGGCTTCGCTAAAGTTTGTATACAGCAACCGTAGTTTGGTTTCCTGTTCTTTCGAAAAGGCCGCTAATTCAGGAAGTGCATTCGTAAGGGCAATAAAATATTCTACCTCTACACGTACGCGATACCGCATGAGACCAAATTCTGAGAAATAAGCAGCAAGGTTTTGGGTGGTTTTAAAATATCGCCCGTCAATGGATGAAATGGCACTTAGTGGATTGAGTTGCACTGGCTAAAGATTAAGTTCAAAAATAGCAATTTTCGAGGTTCTTTTTTATTTGGATGGTCCGTGCGTTTAAAACCGTTTTAATAGTTTTAGGTAATGAATTTTACGTATCGCATATGTTGGTTGCTACTGATTGTTTCATTCAGTGTAGCCGCTCAAAATAAACAAGGAAAAGAGCATCCTGTTGATCGTGCTGCTGGTAAAATCCAACTGGATGGCGAACTGTTGGAGCAGGCTTGGCAAGATGCAACCGTAGGTGATGGTTTCTTCATGAGCAAACCTTATGACTCCGTTCCACCCCTAAACAAAACTTCCTTCCGGATTACCTTTGATGAGCAGTTTCTGTATGTAGCGTTTGAATGTATGGATGATGGCGGTGCACCC
>JANNQJ010000404.1:0-5192 GCA_031400675.1 Cyclobacteriaceae bacterium | reverse complement strand
CGCTGAGCATTACGCTCAATCCTAACCTGAGCGGAACCATCCCGGGTACATTGGGCAATCTCTTACCACTAACCAATCTTCAACTTTGGAATAATAACCTGACAGGACCTATTCCCACAACACTAGGCAACTTAACCAATCTGGTACGATTGGAATTGCTCAACAATCAATTGACTGGCAACATTCCTTCAACGATTGGAAACATAACTTCTCTTGAACATTTACAGTTGTCTGGCAATCTACTGACCGGCACCATTCCTAATTCTTTATTTGGCTTGACCAACTTAAAAACGCTTGAGCTTGGTGCTAATCAATTGACAGGTTCTATCTCCCCATCATTCGCTAGCCTCACTAATTTGGAAAGTTTAGGGCTTTCCGGAAATCAGCTTTCCGGAAATATTCCCACAGAAATTGGGAATATGACTTCGCTTACAAGACTTGTACTGGCAGTAAACCAGTTAACTGGCACCCTTCCATCTTCCCTCGGCAACCTGGTGAATCTTACTTCTTTCACGGTTTTTAACAATCAACTTAGTGGAACCGTGCCTTCATCACTGTCTAATCTCGTCAACCTCAATGGTCTGGGGTTATCTGTCAACCAATTCACAGGAGATTTACCTCCAGGCATTGGTTTAATTCCTAATCTTTCTGATGTTTCTGTTCGCGACAACGACTTTACTTCAATTCCCACGTTTGTTTCAACATCATTTACCGACCTTTGGGTGTACGGCAATAAACTTCACTTTGGCCACCTGGAGCCCAATATCGGCAAAACAGGGTTTGTATACTCTCCACAGGATAACCTTCCGGGTGGCTCCTTAACGGCCTGTGAAGGGAGTACGCTCACCATTAATTTTTCTACACCCGGCTCAGCCAATCAATATCAATGGTATAAAGATGGCTCACCCATCACGGGCGCTAATTCAGCTAATTTTTCAAAACCCGATGCAACAGCTTCCGATGCCGGTAACTATATTGTACAGATAACGAGCACAATCGTGACCGGATTGACATTGACCTCCGATCCTTTTAGCGTGAGTATTGAACAGTCACCCTGCAGCAACCAGCCTCCGGTAATTGCAAGTACAGCTTCGGGGTCGCAAATTGAAGGTATGGTAATCATTGATTTGCTCCCGCTCATTTCTGACCCGGATGACAACCTGGATATCTCCACGTTGCGTGTGATTGGTAGTACTTCTGAGGAGGGCGCCTCAGCGAGTATCAATTCCTCTTCTGAACTTATTCTTGATTATAGTGGTGTACTCTTTACAGGAATTGATCATGTTACGATTGAGGTTTGCGATCTTTTTGGGGTGTGCGTGCAACAAGAATTAGAAATTGAAGTGGTTGGAGATATTGTTGTATTCAACGCTTTATCACCCAACCCTGACGATAACCTCAATACCATATTCACCATTCAATACATTAATGTTTTGCCGGACACAGAAAAAAACCGTGTCACCATTTACAATCGTTGGGGCGATGTGGTGTGGGAAGGATCGGATTATGATAACTCAAATGTAGTCTTTGACGGCACTAATACGAACGGAAAAGAACTTCCCACTGGTACGTACTTCTATAAGATTGAATTCAGCAGTGGCCGGGAATCGAAAACAGGATACTTATCCTTAAAAAGATAAACAGAATTTACATTTCAATACTTCAAAATATCATTCAAGGTTTTGATCAGTCTCGCAAGCTCATCTGATTCAATGCTGCCAACTTTTCTAACGAATCGTTCTTTGGAGACCGAGCGAATGTGAAAAACTAAAATTTCAGATTCTGCAGTGAGCCCGTTTTTCTTCGATGGTAGCAGAATAGGGTTGCCTTTATACTTTTTAATTCGGGTAGTGAGGGGCATTACAATGAGCATGCTGAGATGCTGATTTAATAAATTGCCACTTACAATCACTACTGGTCGCAATCCCGCCTGCTCACTTCCTTTTGTTGGGTTCAGGTCGGTATACCAAATCTCGCCTTGTTTCATTTTTCCAATTGGCTCAGGTAATCTTCCATACCCTCCTCCGCCAGCCGCAGGGTATCACTGTCTTCCGATGCCTGCTTGTATGATTTAACATACTCTACTTTTTCCAGGTGTTCGAGATAAAGCTTCAGGGCCGTTTCAATCAGTTTATTTTTTGGGACAGACAATGCCTTGGCCTTCTCATTCAGTTGCTGAAGAAGCTGATCCGATAAAGTACTTGTAAATGTTGCCATTTTATATGTGCTATTTACAAATATAATTCATACATATGATTATGCAAATAGTTTGTTTTCCGTGCTTAAACAACCTTTATAGGTTCTGTATAATTCATGAGGCAAGCTGTGGTGAGCTTATTTTTATACTCAGACTACGCAAAAGAATTAAACGTCATTTCGTTCCGCCAAAGGCGGAGAGAAATCCCCAACGGTGCACACAAAAGGGGATTTCTCAGTCGTCCCTGCCTACTGGCACGCAGGCTCCTTCGAAATGACGGTTCCATTTTTTGTTTTCCGTAACATCAGTTATCTAAATAAAATCACTTGACCATTTAGATGAATCGAACGCCTTACATTGTCGAGTCAGCGACACGAAGAAATTGAAACATAATCATTTACGCCATCGGAAACCGCTTTCCTTTAGTGGTATGGATTTCCATGAAATTATTTAGGTACTTTAGAATTCAAATCATTTACTATGAAATTATTCAAACAAGCCTATGTTTTAATTATTTGTGTCCTCATCCTTAACGCCTGCAATCCCGCAAAGGAAGAGGTGAAGAAAGAAGACACGCTGCCACCAACCGCTGAAAAAGTCGCGAAAGAACTTACCGCCAATGGTAATACGCGCATCGATAATTATTATTGGATGAAGCTTACCGAGGAACAGAAGAATGCAGAAATAAAAGATGAACAAACCCAAAAGGTACTCAGCTACCTGACCGAAGAGAATGATTATCTCACAGCCAAAATGAAACACACCGAGGCGCTTCAGGAAAAGATCTATAATGAAATTATAGGAAGAATCAAGCAAACAGATGAATCTGTTCCTTATAAAGACAACGGATATTGGTATTACACGCGTTACACTGAAGGCAAAGAGTACCCGATTTATTGCAGAAAGAAAGAAACACTTTCCGGTGCAGAGGAAGTGTTACTCAACGTAAATGACTTAGCAAAAGGGCACGAGTATTATTCCATTACCGGACTGAGTGTGAGTGAAGACAACAACCTGTTAGCTTTTGCCGAAGATTCCGTAAGCCGCAGGCGCTACACCGTGTATGTAAAAGATTTGCGCAACGGGAAAATTATTGATAAACCTGTACCCAATACCGAAGGAGATATCACCTGGGCTAATGATAATAAAACATTTTTTTACACCGTAAAAGATTCTGTTACACTCCGTTCACGCTGGATCATGCGGCATAAACTGGGGGCTGATCCGGTAAAAGATCAGGCTGTTTCAGAAGAAAAGGATGAGACTTTTTATACGGGTATCTATAAAACAAAATCTGATAAGTACCTCGTTATTTATGGAGGCAGCACCCTCACGAATCATTATCAATATCTGGATGCCAACACACCCGATGGAAAGTTCAAAGAGTTTACGCCCCGTGAGAAAGGCCTGGAGTATTCAATAGACCATTACAACAATAAGTTTTATGTGGTCACCAACCTGGATGCGCAAAATTTCAGATTGATGGAGACACCGGTAAATAAAACCACAAAAGAAAACTGGAAGGAAAAAATTGCACACCGTAAGGATACACTACTGGAGAGCATCGAGATATTTAAAGATTACCTAGTATTAGGAGAACGAGCAAACGCTAATACGTTAATGCGCATCATCGATCAGAAAACCGGGAAGAAACACTACCTCGATTTTGGTGAAACGGCCTACACGGTGTATCCATCCATCAACCTTGATTTTGATACCGAGTTAGTACGGTACGGGTACACCTCCATGACTGCCCCTAATTCAACGTACGATTACAATTTAAAAACGCGTGAGCGTAAGTTGTTAAAGCAGCAGGAAATACCAGGTGGTTACAATCCTGCTGATTACCAGGCTGAACGCGTGTGGGCTACTGCCGATGACGGAACAAAAGTCCCGATGTCGATCGTCTACAAAAAGGGAATCAAGAAAGACGGCAGCAATCCTACCATGTTGTATGCGTATGGTTCCTATGGCTCCAGTTCAGATCCATACTTTTCAATTT
Organism: Cyclobacteriaceae bacterium; assembly: GCA_031400675.1. Taxonomy (GTDB): domain Bacteria; phylum Bacteroidota; class Bacteroidia; order Cytophagales; family Cyclobacteriaceae; genus UBA2336. The sequence goes on along the minus strand of JANNQJ010000404.1, from coordinate 993 downwards.
CAAGGTTAAGTTTACTCAACAGAGGTTTTGTATTTGCCATTGCACACATACGCGGAGGCTCCGAAATGGGCAGGCAATGGTATGAAGATGGTAAGATGTTTAAAAAGAAAAATACGTTTACCGATTTCATTAATTGCGCTGAATTCTTAATTGAAGAAAAGTATACCAACGCTGAAAAACTTTTTGCTTCAGGTGGCAGTGCGGGTGGCTTGTTAATGGGTGCAGTAGTAAACATGCGTCCCGAACTTTTCAAAGGAATAATTGCCGAGGTGCCTTTTGTAGATGTAGTAACCACGATGCTGGACAATGATATTCCGTTAACAACTAATGAGTTTGATGAGTGGGGTAATCCGGATAACCTGGAGTCGTACATGTACATGTTAGAGTACTCTCCATACGATCAGGTGAAAGCACAAAATTATCCGAACATGTTAGTGACTACCGGCTTGCATGATTCCCAGGTACAATACTGGGAGCCGGCCAAGTGGGTAGCAAAGCTTCGCGAATTAAAAACCGATAACAATACATTGTTGTTAAGAACAAACATGGAAACTGGCCATGGCGGTACCACCGGTAGGTTTAAAGTGCATCACGAAACCGCACAAGAGTATGCGTTTGTAGTTGATCTGGCTGGGATTAAGGAGTAATCTTTAGACTCATTCCAAGCCGGTGCCGATAGCTATACTTGCACTGGCTTTTTTATTAGCATTCTGAGAAAATTCAATAGACAATGATTTACTAATCCATTAACTTTACTACCGTACATTGAAAAACTAATCAACCGGCTTATGAAAAAGATAATCTCAACAATGCTGTTGTTCGTACTAATATGTTTTAGCGCATTCGCAACCGTGCGCACGGTAAGCAGCAATCCATCAACATTGGGTCAGTTCAGTACAATACAAGCTGCCATTGATGCCAGCGCTGATAGTGACACGGTGTATGTGTATGGTAGCCCTAATAATTACGCTGCCTTTATCATTCAAGATAAAA
>JANNQJ010000403.1:0-3484 GCA_031400675.1 Cyclobacteriaceae bacterium | reverse complement strand
GCCCGCTCATTGCTTGTAGAAACCGGATACGAATGATCGCCCAAGTTATTCATCCAGGGAGCCATTTGCCGCGTGGTATCCATTAATTTCAATGCGAGTTGCGCATTGGGTGAACCACAAACAGAAATTGGAGCAGAAGAGAGTCTTGCCTGCACTTCGCTACTCGAAGCATTTTGATTGTTTCGCAGAAATAAAAACAGGACCACCACGCTACAAGAAATGAGAATTAATAGCTTTTTCATACGCAAAAAATGAAATAACAATAAGCGGGGCAAATCAGTATTAAATCCTACTGCAACTAATTGGTCCCAAAAGATGATCAGCGAATTTAGTAAAAAATAATATCAGCTTAATAAAATTTTCCACGCTTCTTCTACCCTTCCTTCTAGTAAATATTTTTGTGCTAACTGATGAGCAGTGAAAAACACTACGGTGGTGGTTGCACTCAACGAGCATAGAATTTTATGGATCAAATGTATACTTGCTTGTAACGGAAGAGAATATTGCATTTTAATTCACTGGAGATGGAGAGAAAGAGAATTTTATCAAACAGAGAGACAACTTGGTGCCCTTGAGATGAAACTGAAAGCACAGATTGAAGTACAGAAAGTTTGGCCCGATGCTTTTAGTAAATACACTGGTGCTCTTGTTCCGCAATTTCAAACGGGCAGAGGACCAGCAACGAATTGGGCAATCAATTTATGGACATCATGACAGCCAAGACCGCTAAGATTTTGTACTTGATATGAAGAATCAGAACTAATGTTCTTAGAAAAAGGTATAAAAAAAAGAGCAGAGGTATCTCCGCTCTTTTTTATGCATTGCTTTAAACCTAATTGCTTAGTCCGAAAGAAAGACCAGCAGAAATTGCTATTGCCTGGTTGTTTACATCAGAACTTGACTTTGCAATATCGCTGAGGCCATACGTATAGCGGGTATCAATAATGAAATACATTTCATTTGCAACTCTGATGTTTAGCCCAAGTCCGATGCCCAAGCCAAGATCAAAATTGTTATAAACGTCTTTGTAATTACTCAAATCTTCATAGTTACCATCACCCACTCTGCCTTTCACGCCCGTTAAAAATCCAAAAGAAGGTCCTGCAAAAACATTTGGGCGTACCGTTCCTTCCCGATTAAAAAATACGCGCACAACCACCGGAACTTCGATGTAATTGAGATGGGTTTCACTGGCCGGGTCATTGTACTTTGCACCCTTTTGAGAAAACAAAACTTTGGCCGTGAATGCATGGGTGTTACGAATACTATAGGTTAAAAAGCCACCTAACACAAGTCCAGTGTTATAATCTGTTTCGTCAGCATCCATGCCGAATTTAGCAAAGTTGACACCGAGCTCGGGACCGATACTCCAGGTCTTATTGGTGGCTTGTCCATAAGAAGTGATCGATATCCCCGCTGCAAAAGACACAGCGAGTGATAGTTTTAAGATTAGATTTTTCATAAGTCATACTTTGATTGACTTAACCTTAATCAACAATCGAACCCGCTATAAATAGCCCCATATTTAAAGAATTTGCACTCGTATGGGCATTATTTCCCCAATTGTTCCCCATTCAGGGAGTTATTTGAAGAAGCATGCATGGGTGCACTTAGGGTTAAGATTGGCTCTACATCGTAATAACAACATTTCCTATCTTTTCACCTTTTTCTACATAAGCATATGCATCAGCAATTGCATCCAGTGAATATTTTCGATCAATCACGGCTTTGAATTTTCCTTCCTCGATTATTTTTTTTATAAAAAATACACTTCTTCTACAATCTGTAGGAATTGGAAAGATAACTTTCTTGCCACCAAGCATGGGGGTAATAAGTGCGAGGAAAGGATTTTGAACCATCGGGCCTAATTCCGATGAAATATAAGTTCCCCCAGGCTCTAACAAGGATTTACATTTTGCAAACGTGCTTTTGCCGACCGCGTCAAAAACGAAACTATATTTTTCTTTTGATTGTGTGAAATCTTCCTGGGTGTAATCAATTACTTGATCGGCACCGAGCGATTTTACTAATTCCATATTTTTAGTGCTGCACACGGCAGTCACATGTACATCAAAATATTTTAGAAGTTGAACCGCTGCAGAACCAATGGCGCCTGTTGCACCATTAACCAACACTTTTTGCCCGTTAGTAAGATTTACTTTATTTATAAAATTATAGGCATAATGTGCACCTTCCATGCAGGCTGTTGCTTGTTCAAATGTAACAGAAGCGGGTATTGTGGTTATCGCTTTATCTTCAGAGAATGTTATGTATTGGGCGTGAGAACTTAACCCATTGTCATCCAACCCAAAAACCCTGTCGCCAACTTGAAACGATTTAATGTCCTTACCAATCGCTTCAATGGTTCCCGCAAAATCGGTTCCGAGAATCTGATTCTTAGGTTTGACTAGCCCTGTGAAAAACCGCATGATGAAAGGCTTCGCCCTCAGCATCGCACAATCTGTTCGATTTACGGTTGCAGCATACACCCGTATCAATACCTCACTATCTTTAGGAACCGGTTTTTCTACTGTTTTGATCTGGAGGACACTCGGAGGTCCGTATTTTTCATAAACTGCCGCCTTCATGGAATGAAATTGTGTTTTACTAGTAACGTTTGAGTTTCTGCAGTGGTGATTTCGTTCGTCAATTCGTCCACCGTTATTTTTTCTATTTCAAATTTCAATTTGTCAATGAGCTTCTGTCAGCCGAAACGTAACGTCAAATATCTTTCCTGTTCGTAAAACTGCCTGCGAAATAAAACCTTCTCATTCGTTATCAATTTGTTTGTGGGTCTGGTACTTTACTTTTAAATCAAGATGTCAATTAGTCCAAATAGTCCAGCACTTAAAATTATTATCCATGATACCGAGTCCTTAAACTCGTTCTTCTTATGTTTTAGGAAAAGTAAATGGAGTCCAACGTGAATTATAAAAAATATATCAAGTCCATATTTAAGTTGTGAATTATCACTTTGTCCCATGAGTCCCAAAAACAGAAAGTAAAGCAATGGTACATGAGCTATCATAAATATTTTAAATCCCCAATTGTCGTCAAGCAATGAAAGTCCGGGAAATATTCTCCACTCTTTACATCTAATTGCGTCCATTTCATGAGTTATAATTGCTGTAAGTCCCAAGTAAAAAAATATCTCATTATTCATTCGAAGTCTATTTTTGTTAACCTTTTTATTTCAGCCATTTTTGTCCAGGGACCGAAGAACTCTTCTTTGAGGTCGTCCAAAGTTCCTAATATATTTGTTTTCTCTCTCATATCAAGCAAAGCTATAGAAAATTAATCATTCATCCAAGAATCATGGCAAAGCCATGGCAACAAAGCGACGTGGTAAATACTACGCGGAGTTTATTGGGACAATTAAAGAAGGTAAATGGTATTTTGTGAACGTTTGGGCTTGCCGCAGGGCTGGTATTTTATGAATGTCTGCCCCGGCAACTGAAGCCGATTAAAAAACTGAACTTGAAGT
>JANNQJ010000402.1:0-1604 GCA_031400675.1 Cyclobacteriaceae bacterium | reverse complement strand
AGAACTAAAAGAAACAGGCTCGCAACTAAGCTCTGAATTAATGGTACGTGAACTGCTCAGTGATTATCGGATACTACTTCAGTATATGTTTGCCATTGTGGAGGTGTCCGTTGAACACGGAGATTCTGGCACTGAAGAGATGGTGAAACGCTTTATCAACACCATCGAAAAACATCATTGGATGCTTTCTGCGTTTATGGCTAAGTAATTTAAAACAACCTAAAATATGAAAAAATTAATCATTCTTAGCTTCTTATTATTCACAGTTCAACTTTCATTTGGACAATACGCTTTGTCTAAAGGTCAAGCCCAGTTTAATGCAGGCTTGGGATTCTCATCATGGGGATTACCTGTGTATGTCGGATTTGATGTAGGTGTACACCCTGATATTTCAGTGGGTGGTGAGCTATCATTCAGGTCATACAACAACAATTATCAGGACAATAAATACAAACATAATATTGTAGGGATTTCTGGAAATGGTAATTACCACTTCAACACCGTATTGGATATACCTAAGGAATGGGATTTTTATGCAGGACTAAACCTTGGATTTTATTTTTGGAATTCCGATAATGACTATAATGGTGATGGAAGCTCGGGGCTGGGCTTAGGAGCACAGGTTGGCGGTCGATACTATTTTTCAGAAAAATTCGGAATCAACCTGGAAGTAGGTGGAGGAAATGCTTTTTCAGGAGGCAAATTCGGTATAACACTGAAGTTCTAATCTGAAATTCGGATAAAGAATAATTAATGCTTGACCTTCAGAATAGAATAAAATCCATATGGGATAAATTTTATTCTTACTTAAAAACACTCACATTCAAAAAAGTAGTCATCATGGGGGGCTTATTCATGGCCTTCATGGTGACTTTTCTTTTTGTTCTGTTTCTATTAGTCTGGGTGGGGGCCTTAGGTTCCTTGCCAGATAAAAAGGAATTGCTGGCCGTTAAAAACCCAACGGCCTCGGAAGTGTATAGCGCGGATAGCGTTTTATTAGGCAGGTATTTCTATCAGGAAAGATCAAATATATTATTTACCGATATTCCGGCTCGCGTTGTGGATGCGGTTATCGTAACAGAAGACGTTCGATTTTACAATCACCAAGGTATTGATGTAAGAAGTCTGGCGCGGGTTATCGTAAAAAGTATTCTACTTCAACAAGAATCAGGTGGCGGAAGTACGATCACGCAGCAGCTTGCCAAAAATCTTTATCCGCGCAAAAATTATTGGTTTTTTTCACTCCTGGTCAATAAAATGAGAGAGATCCTCATAGCCTATCGACTGGAGGCAGTATATGATAAAGAAGCAATTCTTACCCTATATTTAAACACAGTTCCTTTCGGAGATAATACCTTTGGTTTGGAAGCTGCCGCTCAACGGTTTTTTTCGATACCTGTTAAAGAACTCTCTATTGATCAGGGCGCATTGCTGGTGGGGATGTTAAAGGCTTCACATTCTTACAACCCCAGAGTGTATCCTCAACAGGCTTTGGAACGCAGAAACGTTGTATTAAGTCAGCTGGGGAAATACGACATCTTAAAAGCCGGGTTGGTTGACTCCCTCCAGGCACTACCAATCGCATTGAAGTATAATAAAATTAC
>JANNQJ010000401.1:0-10957 GCA_031400675.1 Cyclobacteriaceae bacterium | reverse complement strand
TTCAGACCCTCTGGTAATGTTATGCCACATACCGTTCTTTTTCCTGCTTGATATTCGCGCCAGGAATGACCTGCGAGGTAGCCACGTACCACCATCTCCACTGGATACGTTTCACATTTAAAGCCAATGGTCACGTTGGGGTCTGGTGTGCTGATTACCCAGTTAGGTACCAACTCTTTTGTGGCTTGCAAATTCATACCGGCAATTTGATTGAGTACCCTGCCCTTATCTGGAATGGCCCGTGGGAGGACAACATCAAATGCTGAAATCCTGTCGGTGGCCACCATGGCCATGATGTTACCAAAGTAATACACATCCCGAACCTTGCCTTTATAAAAGCCGGTTTGACCGGTGAACTTAAAGTTTGTTTCCTTAATGGCCTGCATAGTAGTGGTAGAGCTGCAAAGATTGAAAATGTTGGGAGATAATCAGCTGTCTGAACTATGATTTTTATGACTTATGCATTGCCATGACAAAGACAGGCTTTAGTACTTTCTAAAGAAACTTTCTGGAAGTCTAAATAGGGTGTCATAGTTAGAATGGTTAGAACGCTCAATAATTTTTAAATTATTATTCTTTATCCCCTCAATTTTCGTACTACTTCCATCAAAAACAGCGCCTTGCCGTTCAGTCTTTGGGTTTTGGTAGTTCCAAAAGGTAGAATCAATCAAGGTTCTAAATTTCTCTGCAAAACTATTGCTATAAACTCGTTTATGAATAAACAACAGTTCATTATCACTGATGACTTCGTATCTAGCTATGTTATTATCCATAACGCTAAAGTACTTTATCCTCTTTACTTCGGATACGAAAGAGATATGCGTTACTCTATAGAATTCTAAATTGGTTGCTATAGATTTCGAATTGGCAATTAAAGAGTCATAGTACCTTGTTAAGGTATCCACACTTATGCTGATTAATTCCTCTTTAACGGGCTTTTGTTTAACGTCTATTTTTTTATCAAAATATGTTTTTTGTGAAAACGTAATGAATGATATTGTACTTAATATTACTATGATAAAAATTTTCTTCATCATAATTATTTCTCTTTTGTCTCCACAAGAATACCCGCCTTAAAAACAAATGTTCTTACAAGATTGCCCTGCTCATCATACTCATTCCATTCTTTGTGCTTGCGATCGGCAATGTACTCGCCTTGTTCTTTAATTTTTCCGCTAGGATAGTACGCTGTAAAAACTCCATGCCTCCGCTGTGATTTACATTCTCCGGAAGTCTCAAGTGAGCCATCTTCATAAAATGTTTTAAACGGACCGTTCAGCATGTTGAATTTGTAGGTTTCTTCTTTTGATACTTTTCCATTAGGAAAATATTCATACCGCAATCCTGAAAGCTTTCCGTTTTCATAGTTCTCTTTCACTTTCTCTGTTTTGCCATCTTCACAATAAAATACCCATGCTCCGGTAGGAAGTTTATCACGGAAGCGTTTTTCGGAAATTTTCTTATCGGTATCTGAATATTCTTCTATGATCCAGTCAAGACCGTTAAGTGCAAACTGCTCTCTTATTTTCAGTACGCCATTAGCATGATACGTCAGACCTGTTCCTGTTTTATCTCCTTCATCGTATTTGAATCGGTGCTTGACCGTACCGTTTGTGTAGTAGCCTGTGTTGTCACCGTGCAATCTGCCATTCATGAAATTACCGTCTAATATTAAGTGGCCATCCCGATCATAATTTTTAAACTGTCCGTTTTTTGAACCTTCTTTCATGGTAGCAACCGTTTCGAGTTGTCCGTTATCATAAAAGGTTTTGTAGTACCCTGTCATGATTCCGTTTTTGTAATTACATTCCGTTTCAACTTTACCTGTTTCGTAAAAAGTTCTGGTCACTCCGTTGGGTTTGCCATGGGCATACATGATCTCTTTTTTCAGGTTACCCGTTGTAAAAAATTCCCGAACAACACCCTCAGGCTTCCCTTTTTTAAAAACCGTCTCACTTTTAATGATACCATTGTCATAAAATGATTGCACGCTGTCCACCAACAAATCATTCTGATAAAATGCTTTTTGAACCTGCATGCCCGATTCATCAAAGACTTCCACCGCACCGTGGCGCATGCCGTTTACATAGACCATCTTTCGAGAGATTTTTCCCGTCTCATTGTATTCTGTAAACAAACCTGATTTTTTTCCATTATTAAAATTTCCTTCTACGGCTAGTGCGCCATTTTCAAAATACTTTTGGTATTTGCCAATGAGCCTCTCATTATCATCGTTGGCAACGGTATACACTTCCTGAATTTGCTGGCGAGCGGGATCGTAAAAAGTTTTGATCTCACGCTGGGCGTGTGCTGCAAGGGTTATAAAAAGTAAGAAGAGTGTAGGTCTCATACGTTGCGTAAAATACAAATAGCCTCGCTATCAACGCAAGGCTATTTCGATTGTTATATGTTTTTGTTGTTAAAGATTCTCAATAACAATTGCAGAAGCACCACCTCCACCGTTGCAAATACCGGCCACGCCAATACTGGAGTTATTCTGCTTTAACACATTCACAAGCGTTCCGATAATCCGCGAGCCTGAGGAACCAAGGGGATGCCCTAAGGCTACAGCTCCTCCGTTTACATTTACTTTTTCAGGATCTAAGCCCAGTTTAATATTATTCGCAATAGCCACTGCTGAAAACGCTTCATTGATTTCATAGTATCCAACATTTTTCTGATCTACTCCCGCATGCTTTAATGCTTTCGGAATGGCCAACGAAGGTGCGGTCGTAAACCACATCGGATCCTGGGCGGCATCACCAAAACCAAGAATTTTGGCAATCGGTTTTAAGCCAAGTTCTTTTGCTTTCTCCTTACTCATGAGCACAAGTGCCGAAGCACCATCGTTAATGGTGGAAGCATTGGCTGCTGTTACGGTTCCATCTTTTGTAAACACCGGTTTGAGTCCGGGTATCTTATCAAAGCTTACATTTTTATACTCTTCATCTTCCGCAAAGATGGTCGTGTTTCCCTTGCGGTCGGTAATCTCAACGCCAACAATCTCATCTTTGAACTTCCCTGCAGTCCATGCGGCTGCCGAACGCTTGTATGAATTAATTGCATAATTATCCTGATCCTGGCGAGTGATATTCATTTCTTTAGCTGTGTTATCAGCACACACGCCCATCGCGCATCGATTGTACACATCGGTAAGGCCATCGAATGTAAGTCCATCAATCAATTCACCATTGCCATACTTATATCCATAGCGTGCTTTCATCAGATAATACGGAATGTTACTCATGCTCTCCATTCCTCCCGCCAGTACCACATCATTCTGACCGAGCATAATAGATTGCGCACCCAACATCACCGCCTTCATACCTGATGCGCATACTTTGTTTACCAACGTGCAGGGGATATTGTAACCCAGTCCGGCACCCACCGCCACCTGTGTAGCAGGAGCCTGAGCCAACCCTGCTGGAATGACATTGCCAACAAAAACTTCCTGAACAAGCTTAGGATCAACCCCTGCTTTTTCAAGGGCACCTTTAAAGGCTACGGAACCTAATTTAACAGCTGATAGCGAACTTAAACTGCCTCCAAAACTTCCAATAGGAGTTCGAACGGCTGAAATGATATAGACTTCTTTCATTTTATTCATTTAAGATTGAAATACAAATTTAATTCATGACGGTCAACAGACAACGTCCACAGACAACTGTTGACCGCGGACTATTTTACCAGTCCGGTTTTCCCTTATCCTTAGGCTTGGTTGCCTTCCGCTTGTTTTGTTGCAGGTATTGTTTTTCCTGATTCTTCATCGCTTCCAGGATCATTTTTGCTTTCTCCTCACTCATCTCCATTTTCTGCAACTTTTCTGAGACGGAAGGAGGAGTATCCTTTTTCTCTTTTTCATTTTCCTTCTGCTCTTTATTTTGTTCCTGCTCTTTTTCCTTTTGCTTGTTTTCTTTTTGCTCCTGATCTTTTTGTTGCTCTTCCTTATTCTTATCCTGCTCCTTCTTCTGATCTTGTTTTTGTTTTTCTTCCTGTTCTTTTTTCTCCTGGTCTTTATTTTCCTGATCTTTGTTTTGATCCTTCTTCTGATCTTGCTTTTGCTGTTCCTGCCTTTTCTTCTCTTCTAATTTTTTTTTCAATATCTCATAGTTGTACCGGGCATCCTCATTCGTAGGATCGCTCTTGATCGCTTGCTTGAAATGATTAAGTGCTTCTTCAGATTTACCCTGTTTATTGGTCATGACCCCGAGTTGCTGTTGTGCTTTTGAACGGAGTTGGTTTTTAGCACTTTGTGTGAGCAATTGATATTCACCAGCAGCATTTACAGTATCGCTAACTTGAAAATATGAATTCGCTAAGTTCAGCAATACTTCATCTTCCTGTACGTGTAACGAATCAACCAGGTACCGATACTTTTGAATCGCGGTTTTGAAATCGCCTGCGAGGTATGCTTTTTTGGCTTCTGATTTTAGTGTGTTAATCTTTCCAATCTTAGTAGGATCAGTCAGTAGTGCAAACAAAAATATCAGGATAGCCAGCAACTTCATATTTTCACCGTTTTAACATTAATGAGTACATCCAATGCTAATAAAATAAGTGCTGCTATCAAAAAATAGTAGTACTTATTGGCGGTAACGTCCACAAAACGGGCATCCATCAACTCACCTTCAATTTTACTGATCGTGTTGATCAACCGCGAAACATCGTTTCTGGTTCCATTGATTTCGAAATACTTACCCCCGGTTTTATTTGCCAATGATTGAAGTGAAGCTGAATTTAATTTACTTACCACTACGTTTCCCTGTTTATCAGTTTTATAACTGGAGCCTGCCCGAATCTGTCCGCCTTTATCTGTTCCAATTCCCAAGGTGAAAAGTTTGATGCCTTCATTTTCAATTTCCTGTGCCACTTCGTTTGTTTCTTCACCGAAATCTTCACCATCGCTAATCAGGATTATGATTTTTGACTTTGCCTGCGCTCGGTTATTCTCTTGCTCCATTTTTTGCAGAGCCATGCGGAGTGGCGGTGCAAAATCGGTTCCGGATGAAGGAACTAAGCCGGTATTCATGGTTTCTATGAATAGATTCAATGCATTTTGATCGTACGTGAGCGGGCACTGCACGAAGGCCTCTCCCGAAAAAATTATAACACCTAAACGATCTGAATTAAATGCTTCCACGATCTTCTTCATTTCGTGTTTGATTTTTTCAAGTCGGGTAGGTTGAATGTCAAGTGCATCCATTGACTTGGACAGATCGACACAAATCATGATGTCTTTCCCAATCGACTTTACTTCTTTTTTAGATTCTCCAAAGGACGGACCCAGCAATGAAATAAGGAGCAAACCGAAAATGGCGCTGCGAAAGAAAACTTTTATGAATACATTGATGAACGGAGTCTTGAGTGACCGGGCAATCCGAATAACCCGCCATAAGTACACGGTGTATAGTACAACAAAGGCTGTTAAGAAAATAATTTCAGTAATTCCGAATCCGCGATACCAACTCACCGTATGATGATCAATGTTTAATTGTCAATCTGCCAATTAGAACATGCAATTAACAATTATAGATTTACTTGAGCAATACCGCTTATCAAAGCTCATTTTAATCCACAAACAATTCAGTATTTTTAGGTTCATTAAAATTCTCTATTAAATCTCTTTTAAATGGGACAAACATGAAACGCTTCATTCTAATTTTTTTCATTCTTTTAGCTGCACTCAGTAGCTATGCGCAATCAAAAAAACCAATCACCCATGAGGATATGTGGGGGATGAAACGGGTGGCAGCTCCGGCTGTTAGTCCCGATGGAAAATGGGTGATTTTCGGCCTGACGGAACCTTCCTATGATGAAAAAGAACAGGTAAATGATGTTTGGATTGTGTCGACCGAGGGAAGTTCTGCACCTCGTAAGTTAACAGCTGGTAAAGCAGGTGAGAGTGGCTACGCCTGGAGCCCGGACGGAAAATACGTTGCCTTTGTGGCCAAGCGTGATGGCGAAGAGGAATCGCAAATATATTTGTTGAATTTTAAAGAGGGCGGTGAAGCGCAAAAGCTTACAAGTCTCACCACGGGTGCATCGTCACCGAAATGGAGCCCAAATGGAAAAATGATTTTGTTCAATAGCAATGTATTTCCTCTGGTGTATGTGGATTCGCTGAATAAGAAAATGATTGATGAAAAAAAGAAGATAAAGTATAAGGCCAGAGTGTACACCACTTTTCCAATCAGGGACTGGGATCATTGGCGGGATGAGAAGCAGACCCATGCATTTGTTCAGTCTATTGAACCAGGAAGTCAGGCACGAGATATTTTTTCAGAAGTAGCCATCAGTAAATTGGAGGGTTTTCAATTTTACAATGCAACCTGGACTATCGATAATTCAGAAATAGTTTTTGCGGCTTCTGCTGATTTCAATACCGCTGCCTACCAAGAGATTTCTTCACATCTTTATAAAGTCTCGATTCGTGGTGGCGATGCTACAAAACTGACCAGCGACAAAAATGACTATGCCGATCCTCAGTTTACAGCGGATGGTAAGTACCTGCTGGCCTCCACCAATCCGAATAATAATTACAAAATCTACAACCTGAATAAATTAGTGCGGTTTGACTGGCCGACCTTGCAAAATAAAACCATCATCAGCGATAAGCTTGACAGGCCCATCAATAATTACGTAACCCGCCAGGATCAGGTCTATATGAGTGTGGAAGATCAGGGACGGGACAAGATTTTTTTATTGTCAATAAATGGCGGAGAAGCAAAGGTACTGAGCCAGGCATCAACAGGTTGCCACACGAATGTAAGTGTTTCTACTGGTAGTGAAATAGTTATTGTGTCCAATTTTGAATCCACAATAATGCCTGCGGAAATTGTTATGCTTAATGCAAACGATAATCACACTGCATTGACAAAATTTAATGAAGTGGCATTATCCTCACTTGATTTAGTTCCGACTGAAGTCATTTGGTTTACAAGCAGTCGAGGAAAGAAAATCAGAAGTCTTGTTGTGAAGCCTGCCGGGTTCGATGCTGCAAAGAAATATCCGCTGTTTGTAGTCATCCATGGAGGACCTGCAGGCGCATGGAAGGAGAACTGGGGTTATCGGTGGAATTACCAGTTGCTGGCAAAGCCAGGCTATATCCTACTCCTAACGGATTACACAGGATCAACCGGGTATGGAGAAAAATTTTCACAGGAAATACAGTACGATCCTTTTAGAGGACCTGCTAATGAAATAAATGAAGCTGCTGCAGATGCGATAAAGTGTTTTTCGTATATCGATGCTTCGCGGCAAGCATGTGGAGGAGCAAGTTATGGTGGACACCTCGCCAACTGGATGCAGGCAACCACCACCCATTATAAATGCCTGATCAGCCATGCCGGGTTAGTCAACAGTCTTTCACAATGGGGTACAAGTGACGGAATTTATGGACGCGAAGTGATGAACGGAGGTGCGCCCTGGCTGCAAACCAAAACATGGAAAGATCAAAACCCATACAAGTTCGCTTCCAATTTTAAAACTCCGATGCTGGTGACGGTAGGCGAACTTGATTATCGTGTACCGGTCAATAATTCTATTGAGAACTGGCACATTTTACAACGACAAAAAGTCCCGAGTAAGCTTATTGTTTTCCCGGAAGAAAATCACTGGATACTTAAAGCAGAGAATAGTCGGTTCTTTTATAATGAAGTACAAGCTTGGTTAGGGCATTATCTTAAATGATCATGATTTAGAATGGATACCAAAAAAGAAGTGTCTCAAAGTCAGGTAGTGGGAGCTTTGAGACACCTGGTATTTGCAAGTAGTTCTGTTATTTCTTTTTTACGGCAGGCTTCATTGTCATAGCCAGTTTTACCGCTTCGTAAGCATTTACCAGCCCACCACTTTCGCTTAATTCGCTAAAGGCGATCTTATCTTTTGATCCGGGCTTAGTTACTTGCAAACCATCAAATTTACGCGTGCTTTGAACCAGCACTTCTTTTACTTGTACGGCAGTTAGGTTCGGGAAATAAGCCATTACAATGGCAGCCACACCGGCAGTTGCCGGGCTTGCCATGCTGGTGCCTTGTGCGTTATCATAATCATTGTTAGGTACGGTCGAATAGATTTGAACACCCGGAGCAAAAAGATTCACCGATTTTTTTCCATAGTTAGAAAAGGAACCCACCAATTTATCACTGGCACCCCAGGCAGATGCTCCGATTTCTATCCAGTTTTTCGCCTCTTTTCCATTAGCGAAATAACGATTCGGGTACGAAGCTTCCACATCATTGTTTTTACTGTCGTTTCCAGCACCATGAATTAATAACACGCCTTTCGTTTCAGCATACTTAACAGCTTTATCAACAACTGCTTTATCGGGCGAAAGGGATTTACCAAAACTCATGTTAATAATCTGCGCCCCATTGTCAACGGCATAAATGATCGCATTAGCAACATCCTTATCGCGCTCGTCACCATTGGGTACAGCGCGCACGGTCATAATGCGCACATGATCCGCAATGCCCTTAATGCCAAGGGAATTATTTCTGTTACCTGCAATAATACCGGCCACATGTGTTCCGTGGAAGGGATCAGGACCCTCTACGTTGTTATTGCCATAATATTTTTCAGTCAGATCGGTAGGATTGTCGCCCACCACTGATCGTACATCGCAATCGGGGTTGTAACCGCATTTAACCTGAGGTTCGAAATGTTCTACACCTTTGTAAATCTGGTTAATAACCTCTTCTATAGAAGCTTCCTTGCCGGCATTTTTGTAAATAAAGTTCAGACTTTCTTTCGCCTTAACTACCTTCTCGTTTGAAGACTCAAGTTTTGTCAAAGCGTCATACGTTAGTGTATCGACTTTCAGGATTGATTTTAATGTATCGTATGCATACACCAGGTTATCATGCAGCTGCTTATAGAAATTATACTGTTGAGTGGCTTTTTGTGATAGTTCTGTAAACATCTTCTTTACTTTCACCCAAAGCTCATACTCGGCTTTGTCTTTTTTACTGACTTTTGCCTCGTCCATATTCTCGTATTTGCTTTTTAAACGCACATACTCGCGTGTTACCTCAAGAGTCTCCTCGTTTATATTCCCATTTTTACCACCTATAAAATTCCATCCGTGCGTATCATCGATGTAACCATTCTTATCATCATCTAATCCGTTGCCTGCTATTTCATCTTCATTCACCCACATGACATCTTTCAAATCCTCATGGTCGATATCAATGCCAGAATCAATCACAGCAACAATAACATTTCGAGCAGGTTTATTCTTTAACAAAGTAGCATAGACCTTTTCTGCGCTAACACCTTGTACGCTGTCAGTTTCTGGGTCAAGAAGGAACCAATTATCAGGAACAGGGTTGGTTGATTGTTGTGTAACACCAGGGATTGTGGATATGAAAAATAAAATAAAAACTGCAAAAAATTTTCCTTTTTTCATGGATGCAATGTGTTTAATGTTGTATTGCGAAGCTATATCAATGCAATAGGAATTTGATCAAAGATATTAAGCTGAAATTGCTTTCAAAAATAAAAGCTCCGTATGAGCCATATTGTCGGGGCGGCAGGATTAGCTACGCTCTTCCTGGGTAGGGGTGGCCTAAACATTTCAAAGCCTTCGTTCGGTGTGCTCACTGGTGGGTCTTTTTCATTTCTTCGCTTGCTTAAGCGAAGCGTTTGGCGCGCAACGAAATAAAAAAGCCTATCCTGCTTTTCAGCAGGATAGGCTTTCAATGTTTGTCGGCCTCGGGGTACGGTTATCGAACTTTTTTATCCAAGATTTAAAGGCTATTGAGGCCTTTTCACTGAAGCATAAAGGGTCTTTTTATGAAGATGTAAATTTCATTCAAAGAGCCCGCATTAGATTCACATGGCTGATTTCCTGAGCTATATATATAGGCAATATGTTTCCGGTTTATTAATAAAAATCGGCAGTTGGCATTTTACTTATTAATAACGGAAGTTTATTGCCGATTTTATTGTTTAAGGACTGAGTAATGGGTATCTTTATATATAAAACGGCATTATACTGCCGGTTTATTATTGAAAATGGACAGGATAGTATTAGGAAAAGAGTCAATAGGAGAACTCATTCAAAGCAGGCGGAAGTCGAGAAAGATACTTCAGGAAGACTTGGCTGAAATAGCAGGAATTTCTTCTAGAACATTGCGGGATATTGAAAAAGGCATTGCTAACCCGGAGTTGGAAACGCTGTTGAAAATATTCGATGTTCTCGGACTTGGAATTAAAGTTGAGATCATTAAATAATGGGACGGAAAGCAGAGATATATAACAATGGGGTGTTGGTCGGAACGCTGGAAAAAACTGACGGTCAGGAATTTATTTTTCGTTACGATGAAAAGTATTTCAACGACAGTAGCAGCAGAGCAATAAGCCTAACATTCCCTAAGAAGCAAGTCGAATTTCGCTCCAGCACATTGTTTCCCTTTTTCTACGGGCTACTTTCAGAAGGCGTGAACAAGCAAACGCAATGCAGGATGTTGCGCATCGATGAAAACGATCACTTCAGTTTACTGTTGAGTACTGCACATTCGGATACAATTGGGTCAGTAACGGTTAAAGAAATAATGGTATGATTTGCTTTGGGTGTTTTAAGGAGAATGAAGTAGAGGGCTACTGCAAAAAATGCCTGAAAGAACTTTTTGATGGCAAAAAGGTTGATCATGTTTTGCCGTTTAACTCACCATTTAAGGAAGAGTCAAATCTTTACACAAATCTCACAACGAAGATGTCAATCTCAGGGGCACAGGTGAAGTATTCGCCCAAACTGGAGGATGGAAAACTTATGTTGACTGAAAAAGGCGGTCAATACATATTAAAGCCGGTGCCGGTAGGCCAGTTTAAAAACCTTGATCAGGCTCCAGCTAATGAGCATCTGACAATGCAGTTGGCAAAACAGTTTTTCAAAATCACAGTTCCGGCAAACGCAATAATATACTTCCAGGATGGCAGCCCGGCTTACCTGGTAAGG
>JANNQJ010000400.1:0-3760 GCA_031400675.1 Cyclobacteriaceae bacterium | reverse complement strand
AGCTAATTTGTTTATTGCTTCTTCCATGTTTTACTTCCATCTTGATGCGTGGACTCCTAACATGACTCCGTTTAGGATTAAACTTTTTGACTTTGGCGCTAATGGAGTTTACGCAGGTGGAGATGATAAGGAGTCGGAGCTTTCTTTCACTCCTACACTTAGTGGGTGGAATAGCTATGAAATTCCTTTGACGGATTTCACCGCCCTCACTACCAAAAGTCATATTGCACAATTGGTTTTATCTGGTCTGCCTGCTGGAAGTGGAAATATTTTCATTGATAATGTTTATTTCCACAATGTTTCAGTGATTATCACGGGGGAAGCAAATTCTACGGTAGAGACTAAAGCTGCCTATCCAAATCCAGCTGAAAATTATGTTGAAGTAACTGGATTGCAGAACAAAAAAGTGCAGGCACAAATTTTGGACCTGACGGGCAGAACGAATTCCATCGTATTTGAACAAAATGAAAGTGGTCATCGGGCCAATGTTCAAAATCTACCAAACGGAATTTATCTGATCAAAATCGTAGATGGAAGTAAGTTGTACCAATTTAAAATTAGTAAAAAATAGAATTGTAAATCTCAATCTTCGACTTGGTCGTTGCGCTGAACGGAAGTAAAAGGAATTTTTATTTGTGTTTTTAGCATTAAGAAATAAATTCTCCCTTAAGAACTATTCCTATTGCTTTTGGATCGTGATGAGTTTAGCAGATACCAGAAAAAAATAACTGCTAGTCAGGGAGTGTCTTTAATATCTTCGTAGCTCTTGCTAAATAACCAGCACTCGCGTAGGGGAGTTGATCCTCGATCACAATCCGCAGTTCCTTCTTCAGGTCGGGTTCTTCCTTGGCAATATTGGCCAATACAGTCATCGCAAATACGCGTACGGCTATCGGTTCCTTTGGGTCCATCAGTGTAAAACACTTAGCAGTTACACTTCCATAAAACCGCTTTGGGATTTCAATGTCTTGGAGAAACCTGAGGATATTCCGCTTCACTGCCACATGGGCATCCTGCTTATCCAGCATCTTGAGCACGGATTTCATATGAGGTTTTATGAGTGGAGGATGGGCTGATACGCAATAGGAGAGTGGCCATGCGGCTCGTTGCGTAATCCGGTAAGGGCCCTCTAAGAATATCTTTATCAGCGAGTTAAACCGACTCGGGTCCTGGCCTATGTAATTCACCACCTTTGTGGTCTGCTTCTTCGAGTGTTCCTTCAGGAGTTCATTTTTGATGTCCATGTTTGGATATTTGGCTTAAAACTTTTACTTTAACTGCCTGTTAGTAAGGTATTTTACTTACATTTATTAAACTGATTAATTAAACTAAACCCGGTGTGCTATGGAACTATTTTTTGCCATCGTTTCGACAGTCATGTTTCAGATTGGTATGGTGCTTTTCTGCTTCCTAAGGAAGACAGCTAAAGTTCGCATTTACTGAAATTCTTATTGTTCATTCTACCTGAAATTTTCACAACGCCATCAGCAACCGTCATTGCGAGCTGAAGCGTTAGACGGTGCGTTAGGGCGAAGCAATCCAGTAGCTACAACGTGTGCATTCTATAGTCCGGGATTGCCACGTACTCATCCCGCTGTCGCGGGATTTCGTCCTCGCAATGACGGGCTATTTTCTACGCTTGCACTTTGTGTTCAATCCTTCCTTTTCTTCCAAGTCAGAATCAATTAGCTTTGCACCCCGTTAATTGCCAAACAGCAATTAACGGTTAACTGATAACTGATAACTTGCTTTGAACTACCTCTCCGCAGAAAACCTCGCCAAATCCTTCCACGATAAGTGGCTCTTTAAAGATATCACTCTGGGCATCGGCCAAGGTGAGAAATTCGCATTGGTAGGCAATAACGGTGTGGGTAAATCCACGCTTTTAAAGATACTAACAGGCGAAATCCAATCAGATGGTGGTAAGGTAAGCATGCGCGAAGGCATCAAGACGGGCTTTTTAACCCAAGAGCCTCGCGTAAAAGACTCCACCACGGTGAAAGATGTACTCTTCAGCGACTCCAACGAGATCGCTAAAGTGGTGAAGGAATATGAGGATTGTCTTCAACACCCGGATGTATCCGCAGAACGCATGCAGGCTGTGCTCGAAAAAATGGAAGACCTGAAAGCATGGGACTACGAAGCCAAAGTGCACGAGATCATTGGCAAGCTTGGCGTGCCTGATCTCGATAAAACCTTTGGTCAACTTTCCGGAGGTCAGCGCAAGCGCATTTTCCTCGCGCAGCTTTTAATTGCCGAGCCGGATCTCATCATTATGGATGAGCCCACCAACCATTTAGACTTATCAGCCATTGAGTGGCTTGAAAATTTCCTGGCCGGACAACAGATCACGCTCATTATGGTGACGCACGACCGTTACTTTCTCGATAACGTGGCCACTGAAATTATTGAACTGGACCGCGGACAACTCTATAGATACAAAGGCAACTATGCGTACTTTCTCGAGAAGAAAGAAGCCCGCGAAGAGATGTTGAAAGTGGAAGTCTCGAAAGCGCGACAGCTTTTAAAGAAAGAACTCGAGTGGATGCGCAAGCAGCCCCGCGCCCGTGGTACAAAAGCGAAATATCGCATTGACGCCTATTATGAGTTAAAAGAAGTAGCCTCGCAAGACCTAAGACGTGAAAAGCTTGAACTCGATGTAAAAGAATCGCGTCAGGGAGGGAAAATTCTCGAAGTAGATCACATCAGCAAGAAGTACGGAGCCCTTCCAATTGTGAACGATTTCTCTTACGTATTTAAAAAGAATGACCGCATTGGTGTAGTGGGCAAAAACGGAATTGGTAAATCAACTTTCCTCGATATGCTCACGGGCAAAATCAAACCCGATACCGGTGAAATATGGCCGGGTGTTACCACCAAGTACGGTTACTTCACACAGGAAACGATCACGCTGAATCCCAACCACCGGGTAATTGAAGAGGTGAAAGAAATAGCCGAGTTCATCACCATGGGCGATGGTTCACAAATGTCGGCTTCGAAATTCCTGGAAACATTTCTTTTTCCACCTGAGAAGCAATACAACTTCATCGATAAACTTAGCGGGGGTGAGAAGAAGCGCCTTCAACTAATGAAGCTGCTCATCACGAGTCCGAATTTTTTAATTCTGGATGAGCCTACCAACGATTTCGATATTGATACGCTCAATGTGCTCGAAGATTTCTTAATCAACTTCACCGGTTGTTTGCTGCTCGTATCACACGACCGCTATTTCATGGATCACTTGGTAGATCAACTCTTTGTATTTGAAGGTGATGGAGTCATCAGACTTTTCAATGGCAATTACTCCGATTACCGCAACTGGGTTGACGGCCAGGAGGAGGAACCGGAAGTAAAAGCGAAGGTTGCTATTCAAACGCAGCAAGAATCATCTTCTGAAAAACGTAAACTCTCCAATAAAGAGAAGATGGAGTTCAACAGCTTGCAATCCGAGATCGAGAAACTTGAAAAACAAAAAGCAGAGATAAACGCATCGTTAAACAGCGGCACCACCGACCATCATCAACTTACCACCTGGGGCGCCCAACTCGAACAACTGATTTCTCAGATTGATCAAAAAACTGAGCGATGGCTGGAGCTCTCGTTGTTGCAGGAATCCTAACGCGCACTCCACAACGCTAAGGCTCTCATGTATACTTTCTATACATGACAATCGTCTCATGTATAATTTCTTTACATGATAATACTGTCATGTATAAAATATATGAATATATTTACATGAAAAATTTGCCAAAAAACAACC
>JANNQJ010000399.1:0-10482 GCA_031400675.1 Cyclobacteriaceae bacterium | reverse complement strand
TCATGAGCAGAATTAGATTTACCACATTCATGGTAATCGTAATGACTTTTAGCGCAGGAATAATTCGTGCACAAAAGTTAATGGGATTGGTGGTGGAGAAAAATACCGAGGGGGTGGACGAACCACTGCCGGGTGCTAATGTCTTTTGGATTGGTACCTCGAAGGGGGTAGCCACAGGTGAGAATGGGGTGTTTATGATTGATCGGGTGGAGGGTGCTACTAAACTTATTGTGAGTTTTGTTGGGTATCGAACGGATACGATCACCATAACCAGCCAGACAAGCATCAAAGTCACGCTTCAATCCGATCAGTATCTCAAAGAAGTTACCGTGCAAGGATGGAAGCCCTCGTCTGGTCTTGATCAATCGCGTGGTATTAACACCGTAATCATGACCGAGAAGGAACTCTTCAAAGCCGCATGCTGCAACCTTTCAGAGAGCTTTGAGACAAATCCTTCAGTAGATGTTGCCTTCACATATGCGATAACGGGCACCCGTCAAATTCAAATGCTGGGCCTTGCAGGTCCCAATACAATGATCTCCATTGAAAATATGCCTGGAGTTCGAGGATTGGCGAGTAGTCAAGGGATACAATTTATACCTGGTTCCTGGATCAACTCTATTCAGGTAACCAAAGGAGTTGGTTCGGTTATCAATGGATATGAGAGTATTGCCGGGCAGATCAATGTGGAAATGAAAAAGCCTCAGGAAAGTGATAAGCTGTTTGTCAATGGATATTTAAATCAATCTGCCCGTTCAGAAATAAATCTTAATTATTCAGCGGTAACCGGTGACAAATGGGCTACCACATTTCTTCTTCACGGCAGTACAAGGCCGCTTGAAATGGACGAGAATGGTGATTCTTTCCTTGACTTCCCCACAGGTTCACAATTAAATTTTATTAATCGATGGGTGTACAACGACAGCAAGGGTTTACTTGGACAAGTAGGCATAAAAATTCTTTCGGATGATAAACAAGGAGGCCAAACTGACTTTGACTCTGAGCAGGATAAGTTTACAACGAATCGCTATGGGCTTGAGATCAATACGAAGCGTTATGAAGCGTGGGGTAAAATTGGATATCAGTTTGCCGGTAAGCCTTACAAAAGTGTTGGACTGCAGCTCTTAGGTTTAAAACACGAACACGAGAGCTACTATGGCTTAAATTTGCACAACGGAGATGAGAAATCGTTTTATGCGAACTTGATTTATCAATCCATTATTGCGAACACATCTCATAAATTCAAAACAGGGTTGAGTTTTTTGTACGATGATTATAAGGAGGTACTTCTTGTGGCTCAGGGAATTGAAATTGAGGGCAATGCGTCAATTATCTTCACACATTTTGATCGTACGGAGTTGATTCCTGGAGCATTTTTTGAATACACCTATGATGATCTGGAAAAATTTACCTTGATAGCCGGTTCACGGATCGATCAGCACAATTTATTCGGAGCGATTTTCACGCCTCGATTACACTTGAAGTATAATTTTACTCCAACAACCACATTACGTGCCTCCGCTGGGAAGGGAACGAGGGTAGCGAATATACTTTCTGAAAATTCCGGCATACTGGCATCAGCCCGCACATTTAAATTTTCCAATTTACAGTCGAATAAAGCATATGGGTTTAAACCGGATGTAGTCTGGAATTACGGTCTTAATTTTTCACAGGATTTCACATTGGATTATCGATCAGGTACGATTGCCGTAGATTACTTCTTTACTGATTTTAAAAATCAGGTAGTTCTTGATCTGGATAACACCGCTCGTGAAGCACAGTTTCTTGGATTAAATGGAAAATCATATTCCCACAGCTTACAGTTTCAGGTAGATTATGAATTGATTAGACGATTTGATTTACGCATGGCGTATCGCTGGCTGAATGTAAAAACTGATTATACAGAAGGTTTATTAACCAAGCCATTAATCCCTGAGCATCGTGCATTTGTGAATCTGGCATATGAAACCAAAAACAAATGGAAGTTTGATTATACGGTGCAATGGTTAGGTCAACAGCGTATTCCGGATACCTCACAAAACCTTCCCCAGTATCAATTACTTGAATATTCTCCTGATTATTTTTTAATGAATGCCCAAGTCACGAAAGACTTTGGCGACAAATGGAGCGTGTATTTGGGGGTTGAGAATATTGGTGACTATAAATTAGAGGATCCGATTGTCGCATCAAACGACCCTTTTGGGTTAACCACCACCGAAATTAATTTTGACGCTTCAATGGTATGGGGTCCAATTTTCGGAAGGATGGCGTATGCCGGATTTAGGTTTAGAATTAAATGAAGGCGTAAGGATATGGGATAGAGTATAGAGTATAGAGTATAGAGTATAAGGTATAGGGTATATACTTTAACCTTATCTCATACCTTATTCCCATTAAAAACCAATTAAAATAAACGGAGCCCAGTAGTAGGGAGCGCTGTAATCTCCTTTCAATAGATTTAATTTTGCCTGACGAAGATCACGGCTGTAGTTATCGGTAGGATTTTCCAAGAGTTGCTTGTAAAAATCAGTCATCAACGTTGCGGTGGATTCATCAGCCACACTCCAGAAGGAAACGATAAGACTTTTTGCTCCAGCGTATACAAGGGCTCGTGATAAACCAATTACACCTTCACCTTTAGAAATTTTTCCTAACCCAGTCTGACAAGCAGAAAGCGCTACCAATTGCGCATTGAATTCCAGGTTATAAATCTCTCCCGCATACAAATTCCCATCTTCTGCTTCGGAATCAGTCTGCAAAAAAATTCGTGATAACTCAGGACTATTCTCATCTACAATCCCGTGAGTAGCAAAGTGTACAAGTGAATAATTTTTAAGTGAACCAGATTTAATTACAGTTTCATTGGCCTGCGATTTCAAGTAAACTTGACTGCCAATATTTTTTTCCTTAAAAAGATTCGAGATTGTATTTATTTCGGTTTCGGTTCCGGGCAGATCGATCAGATTATCTTTTTCGGGAAATACTATTGGTGCACAGAGCATAACGGATGAGATTTTATTGGTTTCATCACGCTTTTTCTGCAATACCAAACCTGTTGAAAATTCATATCGAACACTATACTGTTTGAGGAGATAGGGAAGGGTATTAAAATCAGGCTTATCTTTTACCTCTTTGGTCAACAAGGTTTCAAAGGGTATTACACCCATTCGACCTGTAGGAATAATTACAAGGTCATTAATGTAGCGAGGGATTCTTTTAGGAATGAGCATCTGATATAGATCTCTGGCGACTCCGCTAAAAGTTTGGACTTCCATAAAATAAAGACTGTTTCGCAGCCCAGTAATATATTTATCGTATTCCTTTGACAATCCTTTGCACGTAATGCTAAAGCGTTTTTGAGAAATGATGTATGTATAAAGCTGTGAGTTCTTCTCATCAATGAAATAGCTTATAAGAGCTGTTTTATCTGGCAATAATTTTTGTAGCTCAGCAATTGATGGAGAAGCGGAATTAAACTTTAAATTAAAATACTCAGGATATTGATTTTCAAGATGTTTGGTAAATTCCCGATAGCTTCTATTTAAGCTAAAAAGAGACTCCCTCAGATACTTCTCTTCTTCTTCTGAAGGCTTTTGAGCAAGTTTTTGAGAAATCAAAGCGAGTGCTGCTTTGAGATTCTTTTCCTCTTCTAATAGCGCTGCGGGAATATTGGCAAATGCTTTGGCATTCGTATCAGAAATTGCGTCCTGCAAGACAGCGGATTTACTTTTCTCTGCAAAATAAAAGCTCATTTCACGGTACGTTTTGCGATGTCTGAAAGCCACATCGCTTAGCATATACGCTATCCGAACGCCATCGCCATACACTTCGTTAGCAATGGCACCGAGTGTAATCTTATCGGATTCATTGGTGATTTGTTGGCGAATGCGATCAATTAAAGAGTCAGCCGTTTGAAGTGTTTTAATTCCTAATACCAGGTCACTTTCTTTCAGTGTTTTACCGATGTGCTTTGCCTCTAATGCCTGGGCCTTATACATTAAGGAGTAGAGGAGTTGATTTCCGTTGTAATAGTTCTTAGTCGTGGGGTTTGCGAGAATGTTCTCATCATTAAAATCCGGAATGTTCGCTATCAACGCCTTTTGATAATATTGAAGAGCTTCATCAAATTTTTCTTGTGCTAACTTCTCGTTTCCTAGTAAATTATACACGTATGCAACATCTGGATGTTTTTTTCCTTGGGAGGCCTCATACATGATTCTGGCCTTTTCGTAGAATTCCAGTGCTGATTTTGCGTTGCCCATGCTTGAGTACGTCTGGCCAAGATTCATGAGTACCAATGCTTTGTTGGGATGGGGTTGTGAATAAATTTTTTCCCAAATTTTTAGTGCTGATTCAAAGTAGACCACCGCATCCCCATACAGTTTTTCTGACCGGTAGAGTACACCAAGATTTGTATTTGTTATCGCAAGCTTAGGGTGTTCATTACCATGCAATTTTTCATAAATGGCAAGGGCCTTTTCGTAATAGTCAAATGCCTTGTCAACATCTAGTTGAGTGTACACGAGTCCCAAGTCGTTATAAGAGGCAGCAATGAGTTCATGTGTTTCGGGTAATTTCTCTTCCCGAATTGCTAATGCGTGTTGAAGTTGTTCCTCTGCCTGTACATACTTACCGGTAGAGCGATACACATTTCCCATATATGCCAGAGCCTCGGCAGCTTCTAGGCTGGCAGAACGATTATCTTCTTCCAGGGCAGTAACTGCTTTCTGCAATTCCTCAAGCGCAAGGTCGAATCTTCCTTGATTCTGAAAAAGGAATCCATAGTTTGTAAAAATGCGGGCTCGATAAAAAAGAAAATCTTTTTCCTGAGCAACATTGCCTTGAATTTTCTTTAAGAGTGCCTCAGCCTCGTCAAGCTTTCCAATTCGGACAAGTAGTTCAGTTTTTTTGATAGTTAGCAGCGTATTATTTTTAGAGTTACTTAGGGACGCATCAAGGAGTTGAATAGCTTCCTGGTAACGCGAGTCAAGCAACAATGACTCAATTTTTGATAAGTCATTGTCTGGCTGGGCATAGGTGAGGAATGAAACGAGTACAATTCCTACGGTAAACAGGTTTTTAATCATCCTTAAAAGCGATAGAAATAACTTAGTGAGCTAACCAATTCACGTGTAAGCCCGTCCGGGTTCTCATCTCGTTGAACTAATCTATGACCGACCAAAAGTTTAATACCATTTTTTACATTAAAATTATATCCGGCAGTGCCGATAGCAGAAAGAGCTAGTCCTTTTGCTCCATTTGGTTTTTCACGATCTCCAGAGGGACTTGTAATTTCATCGTTCGTAATTCGATAGATTGGTAGTAAACCCACTGTAAAATTTAACCGTGAGAAACGAAAGTTACGTTCAACTCGAAGCATGACATCAACTCCTCTCTTAAGTTCTTTAGACTTAGCATATTTCTGAATATAGTCCTGGTCTTCGCTACTGGTCGCCCATGCACCCCATAAGAACTGATTGTTATTTTGATTTAAGGGTACTTGTATACCTGTGGCGAATAGCCATTTGCGATTAATCAACGAAACTCCAGTGATGAGATCATATGTACCCAGACTCGTTTGATAATACATGGGTAGCGGGAATCCTTCTTCCGATATTTTATCAGATTCATTTGACCTTATTTTTCCACCGAGCGACAGGTTTACATCAAATTTCTCGGAGGTAAAAATATTCCGGGTAAGACAAAGGGAGATATCACCCAAGCCTGAGGTTTTCCCTAAGTCTCCTTCAACAGCCTGATAAGGAAGTTTAAGTTGGAATGAATTCTTTTTTCCAACACTAAAACTCGCATCGATTGTGGCTACATAAATCACAGGTGTAAGCGGGGTAGTGCCACGGTAGAAACTCACTTCCATCGATCGAAGCCTGATCTGTATTTTTTTATTATAGGGTTGATCGGGCTTCATGGCACCCATCGTACAAAAGCCTGCATCGCTGCACCCTTGCCCGATTACAGTAAGGGAGAGAAATAAACAAATACAGGTTATACACCACTTTGTCATAGAGCGTATTTAGCAATTCGAAATTAATGAAAAATAAAACCCGAAGGTAAGCTTCGGGTTTATTAATAGTGTCTGATTTGGTGTTATTCGTTACATTCCAAGAGACTGGTTCTCAATAGAAGCTAACTCCACGAGCTTTTCATATTCGGCAGGTGAAAGATCGTTGAAGAAGTAGTGAACTGGATTGATCAACACACCATTCATCAATACTTCGTAATGCAAATGGGGAGCAGTTGAAAGGCCGGTGTCGCCTACGTAACCAATGAGCTCGCCACGTTTAATATTTTGCCCCTGACGTACAGCAAATTCGTGCATGTGTGCATAACGTGTTTTGTAACCAAAACCATGATCGATTACAACCATCTTTCCGTAGCCACTGAAACGCACATTGACTTCTTCAATTTTGCCATCTGCGGTAGCATAAATTGGAGTTCCAATTGGTGCTGCAAAGTCAATGCCCGAGTGCATTTTCTTCACCTTATAAATCGGGTGTACACGCATTCCAAAACCAGAAGCCAATGCGATCAATTGTTTATTTGCAATCGGTTGGATTGCTGGGATTGCAGCGAAGAGTTTTTCTTTTTTCTCTGCAAGCGTAACTACTTCATCCTGTGACTTAGATTCTATGTAAAGTTTCCTTCTCAGCTTGTCAGCTTTCTTTTGGAGCTCAACAATAATTTCTTCGTGAAGAATATTTTTAGATTTAATATCGGCATAGCGGTCAATACCACCCACACCAGCATCCCGGACTGATTTATCAATAGGTTCTGCACCTAATACTACTCTGTATATATTATCATCCCGATGTTCAACTCCCTTCAATGTTTTATCGAGGGTTTCAACTTCCTGGTTAAGCTTTGAATAGTAATACGTCAATTCGTTTACTTCATTCCTAAGCATGAGTTCTTTCGGAGATTCGAAGTAATTGCTGTACAAGATCAGGAGACTAACTGCCATCGCAATGGTGAGCGAAAAAATACCAAGCGCATTTAAGACGATGTCCGTCTTTTTGGTTTTGATACGCTCGTACTTACAAGTCTCGGTGTCGTAATAGTATTTAATTCTTGCCATAAAAAACCCTGCAATTATACTGATTCTGGTCTGAAGGGTTTCATTACCTCTTCATTACACTCGATAAACGGTCCGTCCAGCAGATCAATGCAATATGGTATTGCTGGAAAAACGGCATCCAGACATTGCCTAATTGCTTTTGGCTTCCCTGGAAGATTCAAAATTACGGTTTTATTACGAATTCCAGCCGTTTGACGTGATAGAATAGCCGTGGGCACGTATTTCAGGCTTTCCTGCCGCATTTTTTCACCAAAGCCATGTAAGATTTTCGTGCAAACAGCTTCGGTTGCCTCAGGGGTAACATCCCGCAGGGCAGGGCCGGTCCCCCCTGAAGTAATGATTAGGCAGCATCCTTTTTGGTCGGCCATTTCAATCAATGTCTTCTCTATGATATCCTGTTCATCCGGTATTATTGCATACTCTTTCTCCCACGAACTTTTCAAATACTCATTTAGAGTTGCAACGATTGTTTTTCCTGGCAGATCTTCATACACTCCCTTGCTGGCGCGATCACTTACGTTGATGATTCCGATTCTTATTTTCATGATTCATGATTCATGATTCTGGATTCAAGATTCTTGACTGTTTTGCCAGAATCTAGTGCCTAGAATCCAGAATCTTCTTAATGTTATGATTTAAAAAGAATATTTTGTGAACGTCCCTTTTTAAAAACCTGCCTGCCTTTGTTGATGCCTTTGCGGATTTCTTTTTGAGCTTCTGCCGGAAGAGCGATAATGTCTTTACACTCCTGTGAACAGCAGTTGTTGAATTCTTTTGCGCAGTCTTCACATTGAATGAACAGCAAATGGCATCCATCATTTTTGCAGTTGGTGTGATCATCGCACGGCTTTCCGCATTGATGACATACACTGATGATATCGTTGGTGATACGTTCGCCTAATCGTTCATCAAAGACAAAGTTTTTACCAATGAATTTATTCTCCAGCCCTTCATCTTTTACTTGTCGCGCATACTCGATAATTCCTCCATCTAATTGAAATACATTTTTGAAACCTTTGTACTTCATCCAGGCACTCGCTTTCTCACAACGGATGCCACCGGTACAATACATGAGAAGATTTTTATTTTTTTGCTCGTTCATCAGGTCTTCAGCAACCTGCAGTTCTTCACGAAACGTATCCACATCCGGACAGATTGCATTTTTGAAATGCCCTACTTCGCTCTCATAATGATTGCGCATATCGATGATCATTGTATTCGGATCATCTGCAAGTTTATTAAACTCTTGCGCATTTAGATGTAAACCTGAATCAGTAACATCAAAGGCGCTGTCATCCAGACCATCTGCCACGATTTTCTTACGAACTAGAATTTTTAACTTGAAAAACGACTTACCATTATCATCCACAGCTACATTTAAGCGAATGCCATTCAGAAATGAAATGGAAAAGAGTTCAGTTTTAAATGCTTCAAATTTTTCCTTCTCTACACTGAGTTGCGCGTTGATTCCCTCATGCGCAACATAAATTCTTCCCAATACCTCTAACGAATCGAGTCTTTTATATAACTCATCCCGGAAGTCTTTTGGGTTTTCGATTTGGTGATACTTGTAAAAGGAGAGAGTCACCCGGTCAGTTGAGGACGCTTGTAATAGTCTTTCTTTGAGGACTTTTCCCTCAATTCGGTTATGTAGTGTCATGTATATTTAGAGTCTTTCGCAGGAAAACCTAATGCGTGGCAAAGATAGCATTGCTGACTTCAAGCTGCAAGCCTCGTGACTCGTTGCTATTTAGTCTTCGGTTCAAGTTCTCCGCGGATCAGTTGGTTGTACTCATCGCAGGTTAAGAAACCATGCTTATCGCAGAAACCGCATGTGTTATATACATCATTCAAGTAGCCTTTTTGAATAATCACAGTAGTGCCTTTGCATACGGGACAAGTAACTTTGCCATCTGTGCCGCAGTCAATGTCGTATGTGGATGAAAGTATTTGTTCAGCTTTCACGGTATTTTTTGCTCTTTCCTTCACTAAACCTGCTTCAGCATTCTTTAACAGATCAACTGCTTCCTTATAGTACTGCCCTGTAGTTCCCTTTAGCTGAATGTATTTGTTCAGCCAGTCGACACTCTGTTTGTACTTGTTGATGTAGAATGAGTTTTTTCCGAAATAAAAAGTGAGATCGGAAGGAATGCTTTTAATGTTATTGAGTACAAACTGCAGTTTTGAATCTGCCATTGCATACTCACCGTTGTCCATTAACACCACTGCGGAGTCAAGAACCCTTAATGTTTCAGCTCGTTTACGTTGTTCGGCTTGTAGTCTGAATTGCTCTGCCAGTTCTTTATCTTGAGAGAAGGAATTCTTAGGCAGCGAAATAAAAATCGCTATTACGAAACTCAGGACTACTGTATACAGATATTTCTCACTTACACTCAAAATGACAGTCATTAATTTCCCCATCTTTAACTCAACTCTTTGTAAACCTATCTTTTGAAACGCCCAGCCACTCAAGCGGAGCGTTGCAGAAGATGTCTTCTTTTACTTTATTCTCTAACGGCATATCTTCAATAAACTTGCCAATCTCTAAATCTCCTAATGGAAATGGATAATCGGATCCAAGGGTGACTTTGTTTGATCCTTGCAGTTTGAGAACATATTCCAGCATCATTGCATCGTGTGTAATGCTATCGACCCAGAATTTCCCGATGTAGTTTCTTGGATTTATCGGGTTGTCGATGGCGACTAAATCAGGTCTACAATCAAACCCATGTTGAATGCGCCCGATGGTGGACATAAATGAGCCACCGGCATGGGCAAAGTTTACGCGAAGTTTGGGAAGCTTTTCAAAAATTCCCCCGAAAATCATGGAACACATGGCGCGTGATGTTTCAGCGGGCATACCCACGAGCCACGGAAGCCAGTATCGCTCCATGTTTTTTTGTCCCATCATATTCCAAGGGTGTATCAGCACTGCCATGCTGAGTTTTTCACATGCTTCGAAAATGGGGAAGAAACGTTCCTCATTGAGATTGAGGTCGTTGATATTTGATCCGATTTGTACACCACTGAAGCCAATTTTTTTACAACGCTCTAACTCCTTGATAGCCAGTTCAGCATCCTGCATGGGAATAGTTGCTAACCCTAAATAATTCTTGGGATGCTTTTCAATTACTCCCGCAATGTGGTCGTTCAGGAATTTTGAAATATCCAAGCAATCCATCGGCTTAGCTGAGTACGAAAACATAACCGGGATGGTGCAGACCACTTGCACTTGCGTATTGAATTGAGCGTACTCTTTAATTCTCAGTTTAGCATTCCAGGCGTTCTCTTTGATCTCGCGGAAAAACTGGTTGCCGCGCATCATTTTAGCGAAGCCTTTTTTGTGATGTTGCAGGTAAATAAAATCACCATAGCCAAACTTCTCGCTC
>JANNQJ010000398.1:0-33710 GCA_031400675.1 Cyclobacteriaceae bacterium | reverse complement strand
CTTCGGCTGAAGTTTTGCAAAATACGTATTGGGGAACGCTAGGAAAATATGAAGGTGTTTTGAATAGGTTATATACAATGAGAAACCAAGAATACCAATTATATGAAACCACCAAGCAAAACGTTCGATGAAGATCAAGGTTGATGTATTGAGGTTTTGAAAAAGAGGAAGAAGAACTGAGCTGAAGAACAACGTTCCGGTGGTTGTATAATGATGGTCTTGACCTTGTAAAATTTTGTCGGAAGCATTCATGATTAAAATTGCCATCATCAATACAATCTCTGTGAATAAAATAAAGTTTGCGTCCATGCGAGGCCACTTGGTCATCTCCGCTGATTGGAAGCGTTCTACTTTCAACACGTTTCTTCGAATCAGAAAGAATACGCATGCAGTCAACACGGCCACGGCTAAAAACTCAAAGATGTTCATTAACACCGAATAGAAGCTTCCGAGATAAGGAGCAAAAATTCTGTGCGTGCCGGCTAGTCCATCAATGACAAACTCCAGTACTTCCAGGTTGATCACCAGAAAGCCTACATAAATAAAGAAATGCAGGGTAGCCGGAATAAGTTTCTTGAACATCTTCTTCTGGCCAAATGCCACCAAGATCATGTTTTGCAAACGCTCACTTTTTCTGTCGGTTATCTCGGCTTTTTTTCCAAGCCTGATGTTGTTACGAATAAAAAGCACGCGCCTTCGGATGAAATACACCGCCAGGCCGAGGGTAATTAAAAATGCTATCTGTTGGATCATCCGGTATTGACTATATGTTTTGCATACAATATAAAAATATATACTTTTGTGCCCCTTCCCGCCCCTGGCGGGATCATTTTTAGGTGACGTAGCTCAGTTGGTAGAGCAAAGGACTGAAAATACTTGTGTCGGGGGGTCAATTCCCTCCGTCACCACATCAAAACTCAAAATGCTGACCTAAAAGTCAGCATTTTTTGTAAATGTCTCATTACGGTTAATATTTTAATCCTTGATCCGTAGAGTCACAGTCCAGTTTAGCAATTAATTTACTTCACCACAACATCCACTTCAGCAGTAAGTTCATTTTCAGGTTTGTTCTTGTCCCAAATTCGCATTTTCACGTGGTACGTTTCTCCTGCTTTCATGGGGTCACCTACTGTAACGGTTCCTCGAAGAATAGCCGCATCGGCTGCAGGGTAACCTGCACTTTCGGCAAATAAATCTGCCTCGTTAATGATAGCGCTACCTTGCTTGTCGGTAACACTGAGCATGAGTCCGGGAAAAGCTTTGTCGTCTTTTAACTCATAATTTGCAAGGCCTTGTACAACGATTGCTACTTGCGTGCTGAGTTGCACTTCGTTGCTGCTCATGGCAATGTTGTCAGGGCCTACCAACAAAACTTCATCCACTGAAAAACCATTGTAGTTAAAGGATAAGCCTGTGCCAAAATCTTTTTTTGTGCCAGCGCTAAAGTTGCATGCCCACAACATAAGGGCACTCGCAACCAGGAGTGAGGGAATAATTTTTTTCATAGTGATAATTTTATGATGATGTTACTCATATTTTGTGACTTTAAATAATCAATCCCTGGTCAGACCAGTTCAACAATTAACCCTTTCGGGTTTGTGAGGACACGGAGGTGAATGGAGCAAAGAGAAAATAATGATTACTTGTAGTGCTTAAGACGCACTACTTCTTCTTGAGTCAAGAATCTCCAATGGCCACGACCGAGGTCTTTTTTATCCAAACCTGCATATACGGACCGGTCTAACTTCACAACCTGGTATTCCAGGCGTTCAAAAATCCTTCTTATCACACGGTTCCAACCAATGTGTATCTCCAGACCAACGGTTTTACCATCATCCGAAACAACGGCCAAGTCATCGACCATCGCTCGGCCCTCTTCCAACTGAATACCATCCAGAATTTTTTGGAAATCTGTTTTCGTTAACGGTTTATCAAGTTCTACTTTGTAGATCTTCTTTACATTATAAGAAGGATGAGAAAGCTTATCGGTTAATTCACCATCGTTGGTGAGTAACAACAATCCTGTTGTATTTCTATCGAGACGACCAACCGGGTATACGCGTTCTTTCACCGCTCCGGCAATAATCTGCATGACCGTGTTTCGCTCTTGCGGGTCTTTTGTTGTGGTCAGAAATCCTTTCGGCTTGTTCATTAAAATGTACACCGGCTTTTCTGCGCGAAGCGTTTTGCCATCGTACTTCACTACATCCTTGCGGTTTACTTTGTAACCAAGTTCGGTGATCACGGTTCCGTTCACCGAAACCAACCCCATCTTGATAAGTTCATCGGCTTCACGTCTCGAGCATACTCCGCTGTTCGAAATGTATTTGTTCAGGCGTATCTTATCGGAGCCTTCTGATGATTCTTTTATCTCTTCTTTCTGCTGCGAGAAATCTTTTACTGACTTACCAAAATCCTTATCGTGGCGCTTCTCAAATGATTTTCCGCCTTTGCTAAGTTTTGAAAAGAAGCCTTTTTTATCGGTTGCCCCTTCAGAACGATCAGATGATCTTTCTTCTCTTGGTGGCCTTGCGTCATCCCGATCGTTACGCGACCGTGGATAGGGTCTTTCACTGCGTTCCGGGTTATCAGCCGGTCGCGAAAACTTGGAAGGACGCCTTGGCTTTGAATCGTCACGATCATCACGTGACCGCGTGAATGGTTTATCACCGCGAGAAGAAAATCCTGAACCTGCCCGTCCGGTAGGCAGGTCTTTTGATCTACCGAATGATTTGCCTCCACGGGGTGGTTTTGAAAAATCTTTGGCACCTTCTCCTCTCTCGTTCGAAAATTTTGAAGGACGTTTTGGTTTTGAGTCATCGCGTGAACGTGAAAAAGGCTTTTCACCGCGAGAAGAAAATCCTGATGGTTTGTCTGGTGATCGGCCAAATGATTTACCTACACGTGGTTTTGAAAAATCTTTGGAATCGTCTCTTCCCTCACTTGAAAATTTTGAAGGACGTCTTGGCTTTGAATCATCACGATCATCGCGTGAACGTGAAAATGTTTTTTTCCCCGAGGGAGAAGAATCGGAAGATCGTTTGTCTCGTGGTGAGTTTGAGCGCGTTCCGCTCCTGCCAGCAGGCCCGCCTGTCCGGCCGGTAGGTCTTTTTCTGCCACCCGCTCCAGAGCCGGAAGAATCACGCTTGCGCATCGGGCTCTTTTGAATCTGTGTTTTCTCCGATCATGTTAAACTCACCGGAAAAATCTTTAGGAACAGGAAGTTCAGCAATATCATTGATGCCAAAATACTCCATAAACTTAGGTGTAGTACCGTACAACATGGGGCGGCCAATCGTTTCGGCTTTGCCAGTGATCTCGATCAATCCTTTATCCAATAATTTTTGCACCGCATAATCGCAATTTACTCCGCGAATGTTTTCAATTTCTGTTCTGGAGATAGGTTGACGATATGCAATGATGGAAAGTGTTTCCATCGCAGAAGTAGAAAGTCTTTTCTTTGACTGCTGTTTTAATAAAATTCCAATGCTGGTTTGGTAAGCGGGCTTTGTTAAAAACTGATAGCCACCACCTGTTCTGTTCAGTTGAAATGAAAAGTCTTCATGCTGGAATTTCTCTTCCAGCCTTTTGATCGCATTGACAATATCTTCCTCGGGAACATCGGCACCGAACATTTCGGAAAGGCACGCTTTAATATCGGCTACTTTAATAGGAGCAGGCGAGCAAAAAATTAATGCCTCAATATGATTTTGTAAAAAGTCCATGGTCTCTTGATGCTGGATACTGGAGTCTCGATGCTGGTAATTTTGCCAGAATCCGAAATCCAGAATCAATCCTGCTTCATCATTTTTGCTTCGATAGATTGAGTTGTGTGCGGCACGGCAATCAAACGTTCTTTAGAAATCAATTTTCCTGTAACAGAACAGATTCCGTATGTGCTATTCTTAATTCTTACCAACGCATTCTCCAGGTTGGTGATAAACTTCTGCTGACGGGCGGCCAACTGACTCAGGTTTTCCTTTTCTGCTGTTTCTGCACCGTCTTCTAATACCTTTGTGTTGCCACCTGAGGTTGCATCGGTCCCGGCATCATTGTCACGGCTCAATGTATCCTTTAATATTTTGTATTCACTCTTGGCCTTCTCAAGTTTCTCCATGATAAGTTTCTCAAAATCCTTCAACTCATCATCGGAGTAGCGGGTCCGGTCATCTTTTGCGTGCATTGATTTCGTTTGCTTAAGGTGCGCAATCGGGCGCTGTGTAAGCATCGGGAAAGCACCTAATTGCGGGGGAGCAGGTTTTGGGGCGATTGCCTTTACGGGCGCAGCCTTCCCGCCAATAGGTCGGGCAGGTTTAACTGGCGATTCTTTTTTAGCTACAACCTTCTTAGCTACCGATTTCCCGCCAGATGGTCGGGCAGGCTTGGGAGCTACTTTTTTTGCTACTACCCTTTTCTTGGGGGCTGCTTTCTTTGCAGGTGCCTTTTTCTCTTTTGCCTTCACAGTTTTTTTTGCTGCTTTGGCGGGTGTTTTCTTCTTAGCCATCTCGTTAAAAAAGTTGCGCAAAATTAAAGCGCTGACACTGAAACAAAAAATGTTATACGATTAATTCCAGACAAGCAAAAGGCTGAATTTATTCTATATTCAGACCTTTTATGTAAATACGGGATTTCTTACACCCATTAATACAATCGAACGACAACTTACTTTCATGAGATTTACATCCACGCTGCTTTTAATCCTTTTCATTTCTGCTTGTTCCCCCTCTACCCAGGATGAACTCAGCCGGTGGGAAGAACAAGCAGCTAACGTTACCATTATCCGTGATGATTTTGGTGTTCCCCACATCTATGGAAAGACAGATGCAGATGCTGTTTTCGGATTGCTCTACGCCCAATGCGAAGACGATTTTAATCGGGTAGAGCAAAATTATACTTGGGCAATTGGCCGATTGGCAGAGGTTGAAGGAGAAAGTCAGCTTTACAGCGATCTGAGAGCAATTCTCTTTATGACTAAAGAGGAGGCAATTGCTAACTATGAAAGTAGCCCTGAGTGGCTAAAGAAATTGTGCGATGCTTTTGCCGATGGGATCAATTATTATCTGCATACACATCCGGAAGTAAAACCAAAATTGCTGACACGTTTTGAGCCGTGGATGCCTATGTATTTTTTCGAAGGTTCTATCGGGGCAGATATTGAATCCGTTTCCGTTCGGGGGATTCAAGAGCTATATGATTCGATTAAAGGTGCCGCTATTGCCGGACCTGTTCCGGCATCTCAAGCTAAAACTTTTAAAAATGAGATCCCGGCACCTGCCTACCGGACAGGCAGGCAAGGCCTGGAATTTATACTTAATGAGCCCCAGGGATCAAACGGCTTCGCAATTTCCGGAAAGCTTACCGAATCGGGTAAGGCGATGTTGCTCATCAATCCCCATACTTCTTTCTTTTTCAGGGGAGAAGTGCACTTAGTGAGTGAAGAGGGATTGAATGCGTATGGTGCTGTTACGTGGGGGCAGTTTTTTATCTACCAGGGCTTTAATGAGAAAAACGGATGGATGCATACTTCCTCTTACACCGATGTGATGGATGAGTTTGTAGAAACAATTGTTGAGAAGGATGGTGAACAATATTATAAATATGGTGAGGAGCTTCGTCCGATAGTGCAAAAAGAAGTAACCCTGAAATATTCCGTTGGTGATTCATTGAAAGAAAAATCTTTTACTTTTTATCGCACGCATCATGGCCCTGTTACGAAACTAACCAATAACCAGTGGACAACCACTGCCATGAACTGGAGTCCTGCAAAAGCATTGGAACAATCTTTTGTTCGAACGAAAACAAAATCGTATGAAGAGTTCTTACAGATGATGGACATCCGAACCAACTCATCCAACAACACCGTGTATGCAGATGCACAGGGAAACATTTCGCTTTTCCAGGGAAATTTTATTCCGAAGCGTGACGTGCAGTTTGATTATGCTCAACCGGTTGATGGAAGCAATCCCACCACAGATTGGAAGGGTCTTCACACTGTAGATGAAGCAATCCATGTATTGAATCCACCTAATGGTTGGATACAAAACTGCAACTCTACTCCTTTCACGTCCGCACTGGAGTTTAGTCCGAAGAAAGAAAATTATCCGTACTACATGGCCACTGAGCCCGAAAACTTTAGGGGTATTCATGCCATTAAAGTATTGACAGGCCAAAGCGGATACACGATAGATAAACTCATTGAAACAGCATACGATCCATACTTGCCCGCATTCGAAAAATTAATTCCGGGTCTAATCGAAGCATTCGATAAATCAGCGAAGAAAAAATATGGTTCACTAAAACCTGCCATTGACGTGTTACGCACTTGGGACAAAACCGTTTCAAAGGAATCAGTGGGTATGTCATTGGCTCATTTCTATCTCTCCGGCTACATGCAAAAAGGCAACCGCGACCCAGACATGGAGTTGATTGAGGTTGTTAATTATTTTGGAACAGATTCTCCACATGAAGAACGACTCGAAATGTTTTCATTGGCAGTTCAAAAAATTACGGATGATTTTGGCAAGTGGAATACATCCTGGGGAGAAATCAACCGCTTTCAGCGATTAACCGGTGACATCAACCAAACTTTCGATGATTCAGAACCAAGTATCCCAGTAGGAATGGCTTCCGGAAACTGGGGAGCGTTAGCATCGTTTGGTGCACGTGGAACACAAAATACCAAACGCCTTTACGGCACCTACGGAAATAGTTTTGTTGCTGTTGTTGAGTTTGGTGATAGAGTAAAGGCAAAAAGTATTTTAGCTGGGGGTCAAAGTGGAGACCCTTCTTCACCTCATTTTTATGATCAGGCACAACGCTATGCCGATGTGCAGTTTAAAGATGTTGCGTATTATAAAGAGGATGTGGAGAAGAGAGCAGTAAAAAAGTATAGGCCAGGGAAATAGTCCCTCCTCTTTTAGTTACTTAAATCTAGAAGCAACTACCACCCTTTTCCGAAACGTTTCTAACTGACCACTGGCATTGAACACCTCCACCCAAACCACATAATATCCAGTTCGTGCTTTAGAACCGTCATCTGTATCTCCATCCCACCGGAAAAAACCTTCCGTACCCAGCGTAGCATTATTGACGATGCGCTTGATCTCCCTTCCCTGGAAATCCAAAATTTTTACGTTGGCAACAAAACCGCCTTGTTCAAAGTTGTACTGAATTTGTGTGAAGCTGGGTTGTCCGGTTATGGGTTCAAACACTTCAGGATTGATGGTAATTTTTCCGGCTGGCTGCGTTCCGTGCACATTGGAGTTCACATACCCAGGAGTTGCAAACCCACTTGTTGAACTGGATGATTTCCAATTGCCAATATCATTCGTTGGTGCTGTGAAGGAAATCCGTTCCAGCGAAACACCTTCATCGTCATCAATAAAAACTGAATGGTAGTCATCGGTGTAACTAAAAAAATCAACTACGTTGTTTTGAGAATCAACTAACACAACGGTTCCGGCATCATCATTAAATCCGGGAAGATCCGTTACTTCAAAAAGATTTTCTTCAATGGACGAAATGTATTCACCTTTCACTACATGAGCGTCCTCTGTAAATACGAGGTATTGATTAGGAGCCAGCAAAAAATCTTCGCTGATAATAATTTTGGTGTTTAACAAAGCTCCATTTTCGTAATTTGCAACAGACCAATTCTTTAGGTTGATGAATTTAGAAGAGTTGTTGTAGATTTCAACAAAATCAACACCAGTAGGTCGCGGATTAAAAAGAATTTCATTGATCACAATATCCAAACTGTCAGCCTCCTCTGGCAGACCAAAAACAATGTTATCAAAATTATCGTCAACAATATTCCCGCTGCAGTCGTAAATATTTTGTGCAGTGATAGAATACGTTGTTCCTGATTGCAGACTACTTCCTAGACCAAGTTGCAATGATTTCACTGAAGCATCCGTAAATGAAATTTGTAAAACTGAAATAGAGGATGTTATGGTAAAATCTGTTAACACAGGAAGTTGATCATCCAGTTTTTCGTTGAACCATACTATAAGTTCTGTGCTTGATGTTGGTACGGCTGAGATTAATTTCGGTCCTGTAAGATCAGGCTTATTTGCGAATACAGAATTTTGTGTCCCTGGTGTCCCTCCACCTGCTGCTTCGGATGCGATCCAATTAGCCTCTTCTCCGCAAGGATTGGCCGGATCAATTAATTCAAGCGTATAACCACCTTGCCTTTTGTCGTCATCGAGGTACCAATTATCAGAATATGAAACTTGGTCAATAACTAGGTCATCACTTCTTTTGAGACTAAGATTGTCTCCAGTGTTGTTCAGCGTAGGGAAATTAGAAACGCCTATCACGGAACCAAATGTTGTAAACAATGTAGCTGAAGTTGTAGATGTCAAAATTAGATATTCATTGGGTTGGAATAAGCGACTTGGTAATGTTGCTGTTGAACTTCCATCCGTAAATTTCCATCCGCTGAGATTTATGATTTTAGAACTGCGATTGTGAAGTTCAACAAACTCGGCATCGGGTAGTCCAATGACGGGTGTAGGGTCGGCAAAAATTTCTGTGATAATCACATCTTTATAATCGGCCGGGGTGGATGGATCAACGAAGGCCTCTCCCGTTACTACAAAATCATCGAAATAGAAATCATCAGATCTCGTTGACGTGTAAACGCAGAGTACACCAAAATAAGTTGATGACAAGTGTGTATCATCAGTAGCTGTTCCCTCCGAAAGAAATGTTCCGGTTAAAACCGGATCAGAAAACAGTTGCCAGTTACCTGCTTCATCGCGCGTGACCTTTATTTTTATCAAAACAGATGGTGCTGTTACTCTTCCATCAAGTCCATCGATAATTTCCGTTTTTGTGGTTCCGCTTTGGCGGTACAGGCTTACCTCGTCCGATGTATTTCCTATCCTGACAAAGTAACCATTTAAGGAAGCGGTTAGCACTGCGTTATCTGAAGCCAGGTACACATCGGAGTAATTAGAGGCTGAGGGATCAAAATCAAAGTGGACAAAGAATTCCCACGTGGCATCGTTAATTGAGGCATTAGTAGTTGACAAATAGGCCACGTCCGTAACAGCAGGAGCAGAAAGGCGAAGTCGGTTGCTTTGAACTATAAACTTTGAGTTGTCTCCCGACCAGACGGGGTTACTAATAAAATCTCCGTCTAAAAAATCATCCATAAACTGGGCAGTGCAAACGTG
Organism: Cyclobacteriaceae bacterium; assembly: GCA_031400675.1. Taxonomy (GTDB): domain Bacteria; phylum Bacteroidota; class Bacteroidia; order Cytophagales; family Cyclobacteriaceae; genus UBA2336. The sequence continues at coordinate 24,528 of JANNQJ010000398.1, read as the reverse complement.
AGCGCTCAGCAAAATCGCCACTAAGGAAAGCTCGCTACACAATATTTTACATCTCTTCAACATGTGCTAACCAAAAATAGTATTTTTGTACCGTTAACGACTGATATAGAGAATGAAACTCGCTGTGGTTGGTGCTACCGGATTGGTAGGCCGGGAAATTTTAAAAGTACTCGAAGAAAGAGGCTTCCTATTTGAAAAATTGTATTTAGTAGCATCTCCCAAATCGGTAGGGCAAAAGGTAGTTTTTAAGGGTAAGGAGTATACCATTCAAAGTATGGAGGAAGTATGCAAGCTTGCTCCAGATGTAGCGATTTTTTCTGCCGGTGGCAGCACTTCGTTGGAGTGGGCTCCTCGTTTTGCGGAAATGGGTACAATCGTGATCGATAACTCTTCAGCGTGGAGGATGGACCCTGATAAAAAATTGATCGTTCCCGAAATTAATGGCCATGAGCTAAAAATTGACGACCGGATCATAGCCAACCCGAACTGTTCTACCATTCAAATGGTGATGGCCCTGGCTCCGTTGCATGTAAAATATAAGCTGAAAAGAATAGTTGTTTCTACGTATCAATCTGTAACGGGTACCGGTAAAGATGCCGTGCAACAATTAATGGATGAGCGCGAAGGAACGGAGGGAAACAAAGTATATCCACATCGAATCGACATGAATGTGTTGCCACACATTGACTCTTTTTTGGATAACGGCTACACCAAAGAGGAAATGAAAATGGTAAACGAAACCCGGAAAATTCTGGGTGATCAAACCATTGGCATTACTTCAACTACGGTTCGTGTTCCAAGCATTGGAGGACACTCGGAAGCTTTGAATGCTGAGTTCTATCACGACTTTTCACTCAGTGAAGTGCGCGAAACACTTGTGAATACGCCCGGTATTATTGTTCAGGACAATCCAAAAAATAATTTATACCCGATGCCCATCAACGCACAGGGCCGCGATGAAGTATTCGTAGGAAGGTTGCGCAGAGATGAATCGCAACCGAACACCTTAAACATGTGGGTTGTGGCCGATAATCTTCGCAAGGGCGCGGCTACCAATGCGGTGCAGATTGCCGAGTTTATGCTGGAGAAAAGTTTAGTCTACTAAAACTTAAGTTCGTGCAATATTTTGAGCTGCTATAAAAGCAGTAGTCCAGGCAGCCTGAAAATTAAAACCACCCGTTTCGCCATCAATGTGTATGACCTCTCCGGCAAAGAATAAGTTTTTAACCTTTTTACTTTCCATCGTTTCAAGGTCAATCTCCTTTAGGTCTACTCCTCCGCATGTCACGAACTCTTCCTTAAAGGTTGTTTTTCCTTTAATCTGAAACGGACAACGAATCAACAGCTCCATCAACTTGTTCATGTTGCGCTGCGGCAATTCATCCCATATTTTATTCTCTTCAATTTCGGCTAACTCGCATAGCCTTGACCACAGTCGTTGTGGTAATTCGTACAACGGGTTGGAAAGGATCTTTCTCTTTTTATGGATTAATTTATAGTCTGCTAAAAGGCTTCTAACAATTTCTTCCTGGGTCTCACCTATCCAACTCACTAACACGGTTACTTCATATTTCTTTTCGTGCAGATACTCGGCAGCCCAGGCTGAAAGTTTAATGATCGCAGGACCGCTTAATCCCCAATGTGTAACCAGCACAGGACCCTGCTGAAAAAGTTTCGTGCCTGCAATTCGCACCAACCCGCTTGGGACCGAAACACCCATTAAATCTTTAAATTTCTTTTCGGAATCATTGAATGTGAATAAGGAAGGAATTAACGGAGTAATTGTATGTCCTAATTCTCTGATACACTCATACGCCTGTGGATTTGGGTGCCCGCCCAGTGCAATAAGAATTTTTTTTCCACTAAATTTCCCGCCATTCTCAGTTATAACTTCAAACCCATTTAACTGGGTCTTGATCTCTTTAACGGGTGCGCTTATTTCAATTTTAATATTGTATTGCTCGGTCATTCGCAAAAAACAATCAATAACGGTTTGCGAGTTGTCGGTGACCGGAAACATTCTGCCATCCTCTTCAGTTTTTAATTCCACACCACGTTCTTCAAACCAACTCACCACATCGGTAGCTTGGTACTTTCTAAAAAGAGATTTCAATGTTTTTTGCCCTCTGGGATAGTGATATGAAAGTTCGGTGGGTTCAAAGCAATGATGCGTTACGTTGCAACGCCCCCCACCTGACACTCTTACTTTAGAAAGAAGCTTAGTGGTTTTTTCTAAAATGATAATGCGCAACTTGGGATTCATTTCGGCAGCCTGAATGGCCCCGAAAAATCCGGCTGCTCCTCCGCCAATAACAATCAGATCAAACACGCTGAAATTTCGTTCTTTTAATTTGTATCGCGATCAAGCGCACAAACTTTTACTGCGTAATTCCTATTATTGTATTCCGTATGAAACAGTTCTTTCTCCTCTTCCTTATCCTTTTTACTTTCAGTGTAACAGCACAGCAAGCCTTCGAAAATAAAAAAGGCGGTTACAAAATTTCTGTACCCGAAAAATGGACGGTAGAGCAGGAGGGTGAGATCACCGATGTGTACGCGCCCGATGAAGGTGAAATGGACACCTGGAGAGAACGACTTGATATAAGCCTAACCGATGCCAATGACTTATCGCTGGAGGAAGCGTTTACCTTTTATATCAAAGACGATCTACCACCGGCCTACAAAAACTTTGCGATTGTCCGCCAGGGGGAAGAAACTATTCACGGGTTATATGCAAAGTGGGTTCTGTTTTCGTTTTCCGGATCTGGCACAGTTGGTGAGACAGAAGTTTCTTTTACGCTGTACAACCTCTTCTACCTTGTATTAAAGAACAATAAATTATTCATGCTTAACGGAATTGCTGAAAAGGATTATTTCTCAAAGCTTGAAAGTGATTACCTGAAAATCATTCGATCGTTTCAGGTCACCAAATGATTACGCTGTTGCTTCAGCCTGAGGTTCAAAAATTTATTCTGGAATACGAACAGGATGATGAAAAGAAACTCGTGCTACAGCACCGCACGATTCATGGAGTACCCACTTCCATGCTTGCTGAACAAATCGTTGGAAGAAGAAAGGCGAAAGTAAAACTCCCACTTTATTATAAGAGTCAGAATATTATTTACCCACCCGGGTTGAATCTTGAGCAAAGTTCTTCTGAAGAAACGGCTGCATTAAAGGCAAAAACTTTGAGTTCAATCCTGGGTTCTAATAAAATAATAGCAGACTTGACGGGAGGTTTTGGTATTGATTCGCTTTTCCTAAGCCTTATTTTTAATAAGGTGTTATATGTCGAGCCCAACACTTCGCTTCTTTCTATTGCGCAACATAACCACCAGGCACTTCACGCTAAAAATATTGAATACCATAATAATACGGCAGAAAAATTTCTTCAGTCATACGCTGGAAATTTTGATTGCGTTTTTATTGACCCCTCCAGGAGAAATAAATCCAATCAAAAAGTTTTCAAGCTTTCCGATTGTGAGCCTGATGTTTCCAGCCTCCTTTCTGAAATCTTTCAGAAATCAGATTGCGTTCTCATTAAAACATCGCCTCTGCTCGACATTCAACAGGGAATAAAGGAACTTCAGAATGTCGAAAAGGTATGGGTAGTTTCGGTAGACAATGAGTGTAAGGAGTTACTTTTCTTTTGCGAAAAAGGATTTGTAGGCGAGCCCAACATTACTGCGATCAACTTGCAAGAGGATCACAAAGATTTTGAGTTTACGTTAACGGAAGAGAAAAGTGTTACATCAAAATTCTCTGAACCCCTCGCCTATTTATACGAACCGAATGCCTCTATTTTAAAAGCCGGGGCATTCAAAATTATCGGTGAAAAGTTCTCGCTGTTCAAGTTGCATCCCAGCACGCATCTATACACTTCAACTGATCTCATTCAAAATTTTCCCGGGCGAATTTTTAAAACCATTCGTACAGTCAAGCCCGAGCCAAAAATCCTCAAAGAAATTTTTCCGGAGGGTAAGGTCAACGTGCTCACAAGAAATTATCCGCTTTCAGCAGAAGAATTAAAGAAGAAAACAAAATTGAAAGATGGGAGTGAGCTTTATTTGTTAGGCTTTAGCGGGAGGTCTGAAAAACACCTAGTCGCTGCGATACGAATCAAATAGAGACTAAAAAAAAATCCGCAGTCCCCAATAAATCGCATAACACGCCAATCCTGAAATCCCATACACCTTAATTACTTTTCTGCGATTCTGCACATCTTCCCACCACAACATTGCCCACGGCTTGAAAAGTCCGATCACCAAAAAAAACAAGCAAGCAATCGCCAGCAGCAGAAAAAAAAGTTGCACCAATTCCATTCCCTCAAAGTTAAGTCTATGCGTTCATCGAAAAAATCCAGTCTATCCTATAATCCAACAATTCCTGATCTATATTTGCGCTTTGTTTTCCGACCGAATTGAGGGCGCACGATTTTTTGACCATGTACTGCGCGGATGGTGTAATCAAGACCGTAGCCGCAGGGATTCATGCGTCCAATAATACCAACATTAGAATTAAAGGGCTTTCCGGAAGTTTAGATGCCGTACTCGTGGCCAGTGCTTTCAAGTTGCACCCCCAGGATTACATCATCATTCTTCAGGACAAAGAAGAGGCTTCCTATTTTCAAAACGAGCTTCAAAATCTTCTGGGGAAAGACCTTCTTCTCTTTCCCATGTCGTACAAGCGCTTGTACGAGTTTGATGAAATCGAGAATGCCAATATTCTCATGCGGGCAGAGGTGTTAAACCACCTGGCAAACAAAACCCGACCTGAAATTATTGTCACTTACCCCGAAGCACTATCAGAAAGAGTTATCAACAAGCGATCACTGGCCACTAATACTTTTTCAGTCAAGCTCAAAGAAAAACTGGATATCTCCTTTCTCGAAGAGTTTTTACACGGTTACGATTTTGAGAAAACTGATTTTGTGTATGAAGCGGGTCAATTTTCTGTACGCGGTGGAATCATTGACGTGTTCTCCTATGCGCACGAACTCCCCTATAGAATAGAACTTTTCGGGGATGAGGTTGACAGCATTCGTTCTTTCGATCCGGGTTCACAACTTTCCGTGGATGTACTCGATCACATCAATATCATTCCCAATGTTCAAACCAAGTTGATGCAGGAAGAGCGTCAATCCTTTCTTGATTTTATTTCTCCTAAAACCAAACTTTGGTTTAAAGATGTTCAACTCACCGTGGATGTGTTGAGCAAATCCTTTGAAAAAGCTCAGGCTTCTTTTGATAAAATAATTCTGCAAAGCGGAACGCGGGTGGTGCTTCAACCTGAACATTTATTTGAGGGTGGTGAATTATTTCAGCAAAAGACTGAGTCATTTCAGCGCATCGAATTTGGAAGTCGTTTTGTTCTTCCCAAGGCCACTACTTTTGAATTACCCTCTTCCGCTCAGCCATCGTTCAACAAAAACTTTGAGCTGCTGGCAGGCAACTTAATGGAGCATCAAGCTCAAGGTTACTCGAATTTTATTGCGGCCGAAATACCCAAACAACTTGATCGTCTGAAGGAAATTTTTGAAGAGATCCATCCAGAGCTTGTCTTTCAACCAATGGAGTTTGCACTTCGTCATGGGTTTGTCGATCAAACGTTGAAAGTTGTTTGCTATACCGATCACCAAATCTTTGAACGCTTTCATCGGTACCGTGCTCGAGAAAAATTTTCAAAATCAAAAGCACTGACATTACGTGAACTTCACACGCTGCAGCCCGGTGATTTTGTAACACACATCGATCATGGCATTGGCAAGTTTGCCGGTCTTGAAAAAAAAGAGGTAAATGGCCACGAGCAGGAATCCATTCGGTTAGTTTATCGCGATAATGATCTTCTGTATGTGAGCATTCACTCGCTTCATAAAATATCAAAATATTCCGGCAAGGAGGGAACTCCTCCACAGATTAGTAAGCTTGGCTCACAGGAGTGGGAGAATAAAAAAGCGAAAGTAAAAGGCAAAGTAAAAGACATTGCCAAAGAGTTAATCGCTTTGTATGCAAAACGAAAAACGGCTCCCGGGTTTGCATTCACACAGGATAGTTATTTGCAAGCCGAACTTGAATCATCTTTTATTTATGAAGATACTCCCGATCAGGCCCGTGCTACCGATGATGTAAAACGCGACATGCAGGAGGCGCATCCGATGGATCGATTGATCTGTGGAGATGTTGGTTTTGGAAAGACAGAAGTTGCAATCCGGGCTGCATTCAAAGCTTCTACCGATGGAAAACAGGTCGTGGTGTTAGTGCCAACAACAATCTTGGCAATGCAACATTACCGCACGTTCAAAGAGCGCCTCAGTAATTTTCCAGTCACGGTCGATTATGTTTCTCGTTTTCGTTCTAACAAAGAAATCAAACAGATAATTGCAAATGTAAAAGAAGGAAAAGTTGATATCCTCATTGGCACACATCGTATTGTAAGCAAAGACTTGGTGTTTAAAGATCTTGGGCTTTTAGTTGTTGATGAAGAACAAAAGTTTGGTGTAAAAACGAAGGACCGCTTGAAGGAGTTGAAACTAAACGTAGATGTACTAACCCTAACCGCTACACCGATACCTCGCACATTGCACTTTTCACTCATGGGTGCTCGCGACCTGAGTATTATTTCAACACCACCACCCAATCGTCAACCCGTTACTACAGAGTTGCACACCTATCAGGAAACAATCATTCGCGATGCGGTCAGTCATGAACTAAAAAGGGGAGGGCAGGTATTTTTTGTACACAACCGTGTAAGTGATATTGAATCGATAGCCAATGTTATTTTCAAGCTTGTGCCGGATGCAAAAATCGGAATTGCTCACGGACAAATGGAGGGACACCAGCTTGAGAAAGCAATGGTGAAGTTTATCGATGGTGAATACGATGTTCTTGTCTCTACTAATATTATTGAATCAGGTTTAGATATTCCGAATGCGAATACCATCATCATCAACCAGGCGCATATGTTTGGTTTGTCGGATCTTCACCAGATGCGCGGACGAGTAGGCCGCTCGAATAAAAAAGCATTTTGCTATTTGTTAACACCACCCGCTTCACTGCTCACTTCTGATTCACGTAAACGATTGGCAGCACTAGAAGAGTTCTCTGAATTGGGCGATGGTTTCAAGGTGGCGATGCGTGATTTGGATATTCGCGGTGCGGGAAATTTATTGGGAGGCGAGCAAAGCGGGTTTATCAATGATCTGGGTTTTGAAACGTATCACAAAATCTTAGACGACACCATTCAGGAATTAAAAGAAACAGACTTCAAGGAATTATTCGCAGTTGAGCTTTCTGAGAAAGCAAAACTGATTGTTCAGGATTGTGTGATTGAAACTGATCTTGAAATTCTGATGCCCGAAACGTACGTTAATAATACAAGTGAACGCCTTCAGCTTTATTCACGCCTGGATAACATCAAAGATGAAGACCAACTCAATAAGTTCAGCGCTGAGTTAACCGATCGATTCGGAGAAATGCCTGCGCCTGTTGAGGAGCTTATCAATACGGTAAGACTACGATGGCTTGGAGAAGAACTTGGTTTTGAGAAAATCAGTTTGAAAGGAGACCGACTACGCGGATATTTTGTAACCAACAATGACGCATATTTCAATTCAGAAATGTTTGGAAAAATTCTTCAGTTCATTCAAGCACATTCCCAGCAATGTAAAATGAGAGACCAGGCAGGAAAGGCCATGCTTGTTATAGAAAATGTGAAAAGTGTTGACTCGGCTATTGAATTATTTCATCAGATGATCGGGCGTGTGTCTAAATCTGCCAATGAAATTATTTCCAGGTAAGGGTCAATCCCAGTTAACTGATCAAATGCATTGATCATCAAAACTTTCTGATACTTGGGTGAATAAAATACCTCAATGAAGAAATCATCGGCTCCGTATAAAAAAACCTTGCAGTCTCCCAAGAAACGATGCACCAGATATTGACCGAAATAGGTGACTACATCACACTTTTTCTCAAAAGGCATTACACGGAAATCATGAATGTTGACCATAACTAAAGGCTTTAATTCTATGCGTATTGTAAAATTCATGCCATGCGCTTCATCCTTTAATTCTGCAGCTCAACGGCCCTTTTTGATTGTTTATCATCTGTGGCGTTTCCTTTTTTGGGAAGCATGTTTCCCGAAACAATACAGATGTTCTTGGAGCGTTAAACACTACCGAAGCGTTGCATTAAAGATTTATGAATAAAACGGCTTCTGCTTGGAAAACACATATTTATCTCTCTATATTAGCATTTGTTTAAAATCGAAATTCAACATGAAGACTTGTCTTAGACTTCTTTTACTCTTAGCCGCTGGTTCCGTTGGACTATCCGGTTGCGGATTGTTTGGTGGGGGGGGTGGTAAACCAACAGCCCAAAATCCTGGGCAAATGAGTACAGCTACCGGTTTGGCCTATAATGATGAGGATGCAGGAAGTTATACTGTTAATCCATATGAAGGACAGCCAGATGCTCCCAATATGATTTTTATTGAAGGTGGTCGTGCTGTGATGGGTTCATTTGAAGAAGATGTGATGTCCTATCGCGACAACATAGAAAGAACAGTGTCTGTGGCTTCTTTCTTCATGGATGAAACTGAAATCGCTAACATTCACTGGCTTGAGTATTTACATTATTTAGCAAAAGATTCTTCACAAGAAGCGTACGCTGCCGCTAAACCTGACACGACAGTTTGGGTTGGAAAACTAGCCTTTAATGATCCTTATGTTGAGCACTATTTACGCTATCCTGGCTTCCGTTATTTTCCAGTAGTGGGTGTGACCTGGACTCAGGCAACTAATTTTGCTATATGGAGAACACGTGCAGTAAACATTGCCTTGGCTGAACAAGCCGGAGAAGAATACGCTGAAACTGACGGGCGCATTCCGTTGGAGTCTGGTATCGTTGTTCCTTCTTACAGACTTCCAACCGAAGCTGAGTGGGAATATGCTGCCCAAGCCATGATCGGTACGCAGTGGCTGGAAGAAATGCAAACTCACCAACGCGTATATCCGTGGGATGGACATGCAGTTCGTAATCCATATGGAAAACAAATGGGTTATATGCTTGCCAACTTCAAGCGGGGTCGTGGTGACTATGCCGGTATTGCGGGTCGTTTAAATGACGGTGCATTGATCACTTCTTATATCTATGAGTTCCCTCCTAATGATTACGGATTGTACAATATGGGTGGCAACGTAAGTGAGTGGGTGCAAGATGTGTATCGCCCAATGACCTTTCAGGATTTTGATGACTTAAATCCGATCCGTAGAGATGGTTTTTTGGATGATGCCAAAGATTATAATAATAACTTGATTAAAGATCCAACAACAGGTGAGTATACTTCACGCAACTCCGAAAGCTTTACATCATTGGTGACTGACCGCGCTCGCGTTTACAAAGGCGGAAGCTGGAAAGATGTAGCATACTGGATGTCTCCAGGTACAAGAAGATTTCTTGATCAGGATAGCGCTACAGCTACCATAGGTTTTCGTTGTGCGATGATTAAAGCAGGTTCAAACTACTAGAATTCAGTAAAATATGATTGAAAACCCTCCGCCTGTTGGCGGAGGGTTTTTTTATTTTCCCTCCTCAGCATAAGCAATACTTGCTATGCTTATTGAAGAGCATCCTTCTGTTAACAAAACTTGTGCGCACGCTTCAATGGTTGCCCCAGTAGTAATCACATCGTCAACGAGGAGTATATTTTGATTTCTGATCTGGTCAAGATCCTTCACTCGAAATACTTCGCTTACATTTTGCCAACGCTTTAATTTTGTTTTTCGAGTTTGTGTTTCGGTTTTTGTTGCTCGAAGAAGCGCATCTGAAAACGGAATGTTCAAATTTTTAGAAAGTCCTGCAGCAAATTTTTCACTTTGGTTATACCCTCTTTTCCGTTTGCGTGAAGCATGCAACGGAACCGGTACGATTAGATTAAACTTTTGATCATACCCAGCTTGTTGTAATTCTTGCCCGTACACTTCACCAATTGTTTCACCAATCTCAGGATGATTATTATATTTTAACGCGTGCAGTAAGTGTTGAACATTGCCTCCTTTTCGGAAAAGAAAAAAGGCGAAGGCAAACTTCAGGGGAATCCTACCATTTAGTCTTCTGAAGAGTGCGTTTTCAGTGTCCAGATGGTAGTGCGTGCGGGGAAGTTCAAGCATACACTTGCTGCAAATAGTTTCTTCTCCCTTAACCAAACCTTCTCTGCACGCAAAGCAATACCTCGGATAAAGCAGGGAAATAAAATCTACCAAAATATCTTTTGCAAAGGTTCTCATGCTTACATTCTATATTTGCTGGTAAACCATTTTAATATTAAAGAGGATTTCAAACAATCACAACTATAGGTTTTATGGGGTTAGTAGAGGATTTCAATAATTATCGGAGCAAAATGAATGAAAAAATCATGGCCTCCGATAGCTTGATCGTAAAACGGATTTTCAATCTTGATACCAATGCATATGCTGAAGGTCATCTGGACGTAAAAAGTAAGGAGCTTATCGGCTTGACGTGTTCATTAGTCTTGCGTTGCGATGATTGCGTAAAGTACCACTTAGGAAAATGCAAAGAAGCAGGATTCTCTACTGCTGAAATCAACGAGGCTATGGGTGTGGCCACATTAATTGGGGGAACAATAGTAATTCCTCATTTGCGCAGAGCCTTTGAGTTTTGGGAAGAATTGCAACATGTTTAAACGCGACCTTGATTTTGAGAGAAAATGGCAGGTATTACTAAATACCCTTCAAAAAAGTATTGGCAAAAAACCAAAAGACCTGAACGGGGTATTGTTTTTAATCGGGGTACAGGAATTAGGTGGGGGATCTAAAGTTTTTTCAAAAGAAGAGAAGCAAGACCTGCTGCATATTGCTATTTGCAAAGTTCTGAGCCTTTCAGGGTACTATGTGCTAGACGGTCTAGACAAAGACGGGTGGCCTCATTGGAAGCTCGTTAAAAAACTCCCCCATTTTGACCTGCTTGAGCAGGAAAAACTACTCAAAATGCATGTGCTTGAATACTTTGAAAAAGAGCATGACTGGACATTCGATAATAATGTTCAAGAGAAAGAATAAGAAAACGTCCCCAACCTATTTCCCTTTGTTGAAATTTGAATTAGCCTGTATCTTTAGACAAAGCGATTTCGTTTTCAACCTATAGCAATTGCGATTCATGGGAAACGGCATAGAGAAGATTCAGGAAAAAATAAACTCTTTTAAGAGAAGGTATTACCTCAACCTGTTAGTGCGCGGTCTTCTTCTTACGTTTTCTATCCTCTTCTTTTATTTTCTGATCGCTGCTATATTAGAGTATACACTTTGGTTTGGCCCTTGGGGGAGATTTCTCATTCTTCTCTCCTTTTTTGTGGTTGCTTTTTACTGTGTGTATCGATTCCTTCGGGGTCCACTTGTTTTTTGGGTTTCCAGAAAAGGGCTCGATGATGAGCAAAGTGCAAGGTTAATTGGAAATTCACTTCCCTCTATAGAGGATCGACTTGTCAATCTCATTCAACTTTCCGGCTCGCAAGACTCAGGTTTAGCGTACGCAAGTATTCAGCAAAAAACAAAAGAGTTTGAACCTGTTGCGTTTGAGTCAGTTATTCATCTCGAACAAAATAAGAAGTACGCAAAGTATCTGGCCATTCCGGTTGGGATCATTCTTCTAATAATGATTTTTAATCAGAGCATTATCACACAAAGCACCAATCGAATTGTAAACTTTAATCAAAAGTTTTCACCAACGGCTCCATTCAATTTCATTATTCAAAATCAATCACTCACGGGCTTTTTTAATGAAGACTTTACCCTTAAAATTTCTCTTGAGGGCAACGCCATTCCTGACGCAGCATACCTTGCAATTGGTTCTCAGAGTCTAAAGATGGAGAATCTGGGTAACGGTTCTTTCCAATACGTTTTTGAAAAAATTCAAGAGCAGAAATCATTTCAGGTTGAGGCCGCTGGGTATTATTCAGGCGCTTATGAAATTGCTGTGGTGAGCAGGCCTGAGCTAACAGCCTTTAATGTTGAACTTCAGTACCCAAAATATCTTCAACGCAAGAATGAAAAACTTATAAATACGGGTAATCTGGAAATTCCCGAAGGAACGATCATCACCTGGAAATTGAATACATCGAATGCGAATGGAGCCACCATTATGTTTCTTTCTGATAGTTCAGAAATTAACCTTCAATATATTGATAATCAGGTGTTTATCTTCAAAAAATCATTTAAAAGAGCTGATCGGTATGAAGTGTTTTTACAGAATGAAAACAGTAAGAACAAAGAGCGCATCGCTTATAATATTGGCGTTATAGAGGACCAGTTTCCTCAATTAACCGTGTCCAATTTCAAAGACTCCATTTTATACAAACGAATCATACTGGGTGGACTTACTTCTGATGACTATGGAATCACACAGCTCAATCTCGAGTTTCACGTGAAAAATGATGAGCAAAAAATACTGACTAAAAGATCCGTTAACATACCAGTCACTTATAATCTAGCACAGCAAAGTTTCTTCTTCAATTGGAATCTGGACACACTTAGTTTAAAGCCCGGGCAACAACTTGAATATTTTTTACAGGTGTGGGACAATGACGGAGTGAACGGAAGAAAATCCACTCGGTCTGCTAGCTATACTTTTTTTATCCCTAATAAAGATCAACTGGTTACGGACATAGCCAAATCACAATCTCAAACCGAAAACAAAATAGAGCAAATTGTGACCAAGGCACAGGAGTTGAAAGATCAAATTGAAGATACCTTTCAAAAGCTTAAAGGAAAACAAACGCTCGACTGGCAAGAGAAAAAGAAATTGGAGGATATTGTTGAGCAGAAAAAAAACCTGGATGATCTTATCAACCAGTTAAAAGAACAGAACAAGCTACTCGAACAAAAGAAAGACGCCTTCACGGAACAGGATGAACGAATCCGTGAAAAGGCAGAACAGATTAAAAAACTCATGGATGAGTTGCTTGATGAGGAGACGAAAAAACTGCTGGAAGAATTGGAGAAACTCTTAAAAGAGAATTCAAATACCCAGGACATTCAAAAGCTTCTTGAAAAACTCAATCAAAATTCACAGAATCTTGAAAAAGAATTGGAACGAACGCTTGAGTTATTCAAGCAATTGCAATTTGACTATAAATTAGATCAGGCCATTCAGGAAATTAAAGAACAGAAAGAAGAGCAACAATCCTTGTTAGAAAAGACCCAGGAGCTAGAAAAGTCGAGCGATTCTAAAAATAAGAAAGACGGGAAGGAACAGAGTGGTACTGATAAAGAGAAGGAAAAGGCACAAGAATTGGCTCAAGAGCAAAAAGAACTAAATGAAGACTTTAAAGAGTTTGAAGAAAAAATAGAAGAACTTCAAAAATTGAGGGAGGATCTTAACCAGGAGGAGAGCCTGCCTGAAAAAGAGCAGACAGAAGAAATAGATAAAGCCCAACAAGAAAGCCAGGAGAACTTAAATCAGAATAGCCCTTCAAAAGCAAAGGATGCACAGCAAAAGGCTGCTCAACAAATGCAAAAAATGCAAGAGCAGATGGAAGGTATGCAAAGCTCCATGTCAATGGAGGCTGATATGCAAAACATTGAATCGTTGCGACAGATTATTCACGGCTTGATTAAAATATCATTCGATCAGGAAAATCTCATCAAGAATTTTCGCGAATTAGAGCAAAGTGATCCTCGATTTAATGTCCTCGCGCAACAGCAATTAAAACTCAAGGATGATGTTAAAGTATTGGAAGACAGTTTATTAGAGCTAAGTAAACGAGATCCCATGATGAGTTCATTTGTTACTCGTGAAATAACAGAGCTCAACACCCGAATTGATAATGTTATAGAGGCGAATCGCGATCGCAGACGGCAACAGGCTGCTACTGAAATGCAATTTAGCATGACTTCAATTAATAATCTTGCATTGATGCTTGATAGCCATTTTGATATGATGATGCAAATGATGGCGAACGCAAGGCCTTCTATGAAAAAGGGGAAGCAAAAAGGAAAACAAAAGAGTTTGGGTGAGATGCAGCAGCAACTCAATGATCGGATTGAGCAGTTAAAAGGCAGTGGTAAAAGTGGAAGGCAAATGTCAGAAGAATTAGCGGAGATGGCCGCTGAACAAGAGCGTATTCGCAGGGCGTTGCAAGAGATGGAAGAAAAGATGAAACAAAATGGGGGGAAATTGCCTGGCGATCTTCCTGGAAAGATGGAGCAAACTGAAACAGAACTAGTGAATAAGCAGTTAACAGAACAACTTATACAACGACAGCGTGAAATATTAACGCGCTTACTTGAATCAGAGAAGTCGATGAGAGAACAAAATCTGGATGAGGAAAGAAAAGGGGAAGCGGCTAAAGATTATGAAAAAGAAATTCCGGCTGCGGTTGAAGAATATTTACGTTTAAAAGAAAAAGAAGTAGAATTACTGAAAACCATTCCTCCCAAGCTTTATCCTTACTATAAAAAGGAAGTGGGTGAATATTTTAAGCGAATTAAAAATAACTAAAATCAATCAGGGTCCATGAATACGATCAGCATCCAGATTCCTTCCATACTTGACAATATTCGGATGATTGAAAGTTTCATTGATAATGCCAAAGAACGATTCCAACTCGATGAAGATCTGTATGGCAATATTATGATTGCGGTTACAGAGGCTGTAAACAACGCCATCAAGCATGGAAATGCTAATAATTCCTCAAAAAATGTGTTTTTGAGCCTCACCCTAAATGATAACCTTCTGAAGTTTGTTATAAAAGATGAGGGATCAGGATTTGATCACAATAATCTCCCCGATCCTACAGCTCCAGAAAATCTGGAAAAACCTGGAGGAAGGGGCATTTTTCTAATGAAACACTTATCTGACGAAGTAGAGTTTTCAGAAAACGGAAAAACGGTAGAGTTAAGCTTCTATATGAATTTTTAATGCCCCCAATCCTTTTCTTCTCTGAGAAAATCCGTTTTAGGTTAGCAAATCCTAAAAAGACAGCTTCCTGGGTAAAATCTGTAATCAAGAAGGAAGGGGCCATCCTTAGCTCAATCAACTATATCTTTTGTTCAGATGAGTATTTAAAAGAAATTAACACCCAATACCTGGGACATGAAACCTTTACCGATATAGTAACCTTTAACTACAATCCATCTGAAGGCGTGTTGGAGGGTGAGGTATATATTAGCATTGATCGAATTCGTGAAAATGCTGTAACATTTAAATCCGACTTCCCAATGGAGTTACATCGGGTCATTATTCATGGAGTGCTTCATTTGATTGGTTTCAATGACAAGACTAAAAGAGAAAAGTCACTTATGCGTGAAAAAGAAGACACTTATCTATCTTTGCTAAACATTTCAAAATAGCTGTTCCACGTGAAACCTCGAGGATAAGATTTGTGGAAATGTTGATAAAATAAGGAATTGATTTTAAGGGTTCCACGTGGAACTAAGATATGCTACCAGAATACGATGTAATTGTTGTTGGGGCCGGTCATGCCGGATGCGAGGCTGCAGCTGCAGCTGCCACTATGGGTTCAAAGGTGCTGCTAGTTACTATGAACATGGGTACAATTGCCCAAATGTCTTGTAATCCTGCTATGGGAGGTGTAGCAAAGGGTCAAATTGTTAGAGAAATAGATGCTTTAGGTGGGCAATCTGCAATAGTTTCTGATAAATCAATGATCCAGTTCCGGATGTTAAATATGTCTAAGGGGCCGGCAATGTGGAGTCCAAGGACTCAAAATGACAGGATGAGGTTTGCCGAGGAGTGGAGATTAGCGTTGGAAGCAATTACAAATGTTGATTTTTGGCAAGAGATGGCTAGCGAATTACTTGTAGAGAATGGTCAGGTCAAAGGGATTAAAACTGCGCTTGGTCTTGAGATTAAGGGAAAGGCTGTTGTTTTAACTAATGGGACATTCCTAAATGGCAAAATTCATATAGGGGAGAAAAACTTTGGTGGAGGAAGAACAGGGGAGAAGGCTGCGACTGGTCTTACTGAACAATTGGTTTCACTAGGCTTTGAATCGGGAAGAATGAAAACCGGAACTCCTCCAAGGGTTGATGGCCGCTCACTAGACTATTCTAAAATGGAAGAACAGGCAGGGGATGAAAAACCAGGCAAATTCTCATATAGTGATACAAAACCCCTTCAAAGACAAGTAAGTTGTTGGATTACTTATACAAATGAGGATGTTCATGCAGAGCTTCGTGAGGGGTTTGAAAAATCTCCTATGTTTAGTGGGAGAATTAAAGGGTTAGGTCCTCGCTACTGTCCTTCTATTGAAGACAAAATAAATCGCTTTGCTGAACGGGATAGACACCAAATATTTGTAGAGCCTGAAGGATGGAACACAATTGAGATTTATGTCAATGGTTTTTCTACTTCGCTACCTGAAAATATTCAACATCAAGCTCTCACAAAAATCCCTGGCTTTGAAAAGGCTAAAATGTTTCGTCCTGGATATGCGATCGAATATGACTTCTTTCCTCCAATTCAATTGAAACTTACTCTTGAGACGCAACTAATTGATAATCTGTACTTTGCTGGTCAAATCAATGGAACTACAGGCTATGAAGAGGCGGCATGTCAGGGATTAATGGCTGGTATTAATGCGCATAACAAAGTGCACGAAAAAGATCCCTTCATTCTTAAAAGATCGGAGGCCTATATTGGTGTTCTCATCGATGACCTTGTGAACAAAGGCACGCTTGAACCGTACCGCATGTTCACTTCGCGCGCAGAATATAGAATTCTCCTTCGTCAAGATAATGCTGACTTGCGGTTAACAGAAATGGGACATAAACTTGGTTTGGCGAGCGATGAGCGAATGGGGAAAGTGCTCGATAAAAAGGGCGACATAAAAGAACTCACTGAAGAGCTTGCCAAAGTAAAAATAGAGCCCAACCTTATTAATGATGAATTAATCAACTTAAGTACCGCTACCATTCGTGAGAAAATCCATGCCGTAAATCTTATCCGAAGACCGGAAATAGGAATGAGGGAATTGAAAACTCTCAATCCGGAAATCAATGCCTTATTGGGTAAATACACCACCGAAGTACAAGAGCAAGTAGAGATTGTAATAAAGTATGAGAATTACATTGAACGCGAACAAAAGCTTGCTGAAAAAATAGGCAACCTGGATAGTTACAAGATCAAATCTGATTTTGAATACGACAGGGTAAAAGCTTTATCGGCAGAGGGTCGTGAAAAATTGAAGAAAATAAAGCCGGAAACAATTGGGCAAGCCTCCAGAATAAGTGGCGTCTCTCCTGCCGATGTTTCCATTCTCACCGTCTATCTTGGCAAATAATGATAGATATTCTCGAGTGCCCAATATGTAAAAGTAGAGATTTACAAAAATTCACTCAGTGTAAAGACTATACTGTTTCACATGAAACATTTCAGATTAGTCTCTGCTCAGATTGTGCACTTGGCATTACAACTCCGCGCCCCGATGCAAATATGTTGGGTGAATATTATCAATCAGAAGAGTACATTTCACACTCTGGTAAATCTTCTGGTGGACTTGGTCTTCTTTACAAAATCGCCCGGTCATTCTCATTAAGCTGGAAAAAGGCACAGATATTAAGTCAAAAAAAAATTGGGAGTATGCTTGATTTTGGATGCGGAACTGGGGAGTTTCTAAGCACTATGCATAAGGCTGGGTGGGAGGTCACAGGGGTTGAACCATCTGATTCAGCGCGACTTAAAGCAGAAATATTGATTGCTCAAAAAGTTTATCCTTCATTAAATGAAGTATTGAGCCAAAAATTCGATGTGATTACCGCCTGGCATGTGCTTGAACATGTACCCGATTTAACTCAAACAATATTTCAATTAAAAAGTCTGCTGAAAAAGGGTGGCATCATATTTATTGCTGTTCCTAACTACCAATCACCAGATGCCAATTTTTACAAAGAACGTTGGGCAGGGTTTGATGTACCAAGGCACTTATGGCACTTCTCAAAGAAAACCATGACAGTTTTATTAGAATTAGCAAAATTCAAATTGATTGATACGACCCCGATGAAACTTGACGCTTACTATGTTAGCATGCTAAGTGAAAAGTATAAAAACAAAAACGAACTAAACATTGTTCGCCTGTTAAGAGGATTTTTATCGGGTTTAAAATCTAACTTCAGGGCTAAAAAAGAAAGGAATCACTCAAGTCTGATTTACATGGCGAAAGTCAATGAAGTATAAATGTTTTTTCACTGTATTAGTATCATGCGTTTTGCTTCAGCAATGTGCCAAGCAAACAGCGCCCACGGGTGGTGCAAAAGATGAAACTCCACCAACGTTAATACGGTCAAATCCTGCACATCAAGAAGTTAATTTCAAGGGTAAAGAAATACAGCTCACTTTTGATGAACTCATTCAACTGAACAATCCACGAGAGCAACTTATCATTACCCCTGGTATTGATAAAAAATTTGAAACTACTGCGAGAAAGAATAAGATTGTATTGCTCCTAAACTCTGAATTGCAAGACAGCACTACCTATAGCATTAACTTCAGAGAATGTATTCAGGATCTTAACGAAAAAAATCCTGCCGTAGTAAAACTTGCCTTCAGTACGGGTTCGTATATCGACTCATTAAATGTCTCAGGTACTGTAACTGATATTCTTTCTGCTAAGGGGGTTAACAATTACACCGTTGCACTAACCCCCGCTTCCGACACATTTAATATTCTCAAACATCCAGCATCTTGGATTGCGCTTACAGATAAGCAGGGAAGGTTTACCATCGAAAACCTGAAGCCAGGGAAATATTCTATATACGCTTTTGAAGATAAAAACAAAAATCTGACAGTCGACAGCAAAAGTGAAAAGTATGGCTTCAAAAGTGAAGACATTGTTTTAGAAGGAGCAGTTGACTCGGTTCGGTTACTCGCTTTTAAACTTGATGCTTCAAGGTTGAAACTAATCTCCTCCCGGCCAACATTTGCGTACTTTAACATACGTTTTTCAAAAAGTTTAGTCGACTTTAAGCTTTCTTCTACAAATACCGAAGAACGGATATACTCAACATTGGAATCTGATTTGTCAACAATAAAAGTCTACAACACCATACCGGATTTTGATAGCCTCCAGGTAAGCCTTCAGGCACAAGACAGCACACATAGCAAAGTGGATACACTTCTATATATAAAGTTTCCGAAGAAAGAATCAACAAAAGATAACCTTTCTTCTAAAGTTGAATTCTGTAATTTCTATGAAAACAAGGACTTGTTTTCTTCAAGCATCGTATTCAGTAAACCTATTAGCATATTTTTTCCTGATAGTGTGTATATACAAGTTGATTCTTTAACGAGAATAACTTTCAATAAAGATGACTACGAATGGAATGAACAGCTCACTAAGCTTTCAATCAGCAAAAAGATTGAACTAAAATCAGATATGCAAGAAACCAGGGAAGACAAAAAGAGTCAGAAAAACCCTCAACGCAATCAGTTCGTGCTATCAAAAGGATCTGCCATCTCCGTAGAGAACGATACAGCCGTTCATATTAACTCTCCTTTAAAAGCAATTAAAACAGAAGACTATGGAATAATATCCTCTAAAGTAGAAACCAACGATGAATTCATTCTTCAGCTACTAGATAAGGACAACAAAATTCTACAAGAAACGAAAAACAGCAAAAACCATATGTTTGAAAATATACCTGCAGGTAATTACAGTCTAAGGCTCTTCATTGACTTAAATAAAAACGAAAAATGGGATGCCGGCAATTACTTAACCAAAGAACAACCAGAACCAGTAATATTCTATACGAACCCAAAAGGAGGTAAAGATATTTTTCTGAAAGCAAACTGGCAGGTTGGCCCTTTGTTGATATCGTATTAATTGAATGTGGATAAATTGATTTTGATGACTCAATAAAAACGGAAACACCACAAAAAGTAAAAAACATCATTTGCTTGTGGATAAATTAAGGTTTAACAACATCCGTTCACATTGCGTTTAATGCACATAGAAGTTATCAACAATACTCAAAACTGTTGATATTACCACAATCAATTGATAACATGCACATTACAGTCAACATATTATTAACGATCCATAAACATTACATTTAAAATCCAGATAGTCCACATATCAACATGACTAATAATAGTAATTATATATATATAAATACACTAATAGTAAAGGCGAAAATCCTGTGCATAGGCTTAGTAACGTTATTCAGTGTACAGGTGGTTGCTCAAAATCAAACTGACATTCAACTGGCGCAAGAATATTTATTAAAAGGCGAAAAAAGAAAAGCCTTGGAACTGTATCGTGAACTGGTAAAAAATGAAGTTAATCTACCATTCATTCAAAACAACTATCTGAATACGCTTTTGGATTTATCAGAAACGGATGAAGCTCTTTTACATTTAAAGAAAATAATAAGAAAGGAACCCGATAATGTATTGTATCGAATTGATGTTGGTATTGTATACATGTACGCAGGAGATGCCACCAAGGCGGATAAATGCTTTAGAGATATAATTCATGAACACAGAGAAGATTTGTCGGGGATCAAAACCATGTCCGATTACTTTGCAAGCAGGTTACTGAATGAATATGCTATTCTTGCTCTTACAGAGTCTCGGCAATCTTTAGAAAACCCATACCTGTTTTGTCTTGATCTGGCCATGTTATATCGCATACAGGGCCAACGCGATAAAATGGTACACGAATATTTGAGTTATGTTACACAGTCATCTGCTAACATTCAATATGTAAAAAATGTAATGCAGGCACTTCTTACAAAATCCGATGAACTGGAAAGCCTGGAGAAACTTTTGTATGAGCGTGTACAAAAGAATCCCGATGTTGAGGTGTACTCCGACTTAATCATCTGGGTAACCATGCAGCAAAAGAATTTTTACGCGTCCTTCATTCAGGCAAGAGCGTATGATCGCAGGTATAAAAAGTTTGGAGAGAAATGCATTGAGATTGCAAAAGTAGCGCTAGACAATGAAGATTTCGAGAATGCAATACGAGCTTATGATTATGTAATCAGACAATACCCCGGAGGGCCTTATTTTTTACAGGCTCAACTTGGCCTAATGCGAACACGGGAAGCAAAAGTCCGCAGTACCTTTCCGGTTAATAGCGACTCGGTGCGAAACCTGATCGAAGATTACAAACAGTTTATTACCCAATACCCTGATAACCCAAACTCATTGGAAGCAACAAGGAGTGAGGCAATTTTACACGCAACCTACCTGGAGGAAGAAGACAGAGCGGTAGAATTATTGAACGAGCTTGTTGCAAACCCAAGAACATCGCTTCAACTTAAATCAAAAATTAAGCTCGATCTCGGTGATATTTATCTTTTAAAGGGAGAGCCATGGGAGTCTACATTGCTGTATTCCCAAGTTGAAAAATCATTACAAGAGAGCCCGGTAGGCTATGAAGCCAAACTTAAAAATGCAAAGCTATCGTACTACAAAGGTGATTTCCGGTTAGCGCAAGAACACCTTGACATTTTAAAGGAAGCTACTACACGCGAGATCGCTAATGATGCAATGGAATTAAGTATGCGAATCAAAGAAAACATTGCTTTTGACTCTGTTGGTGAAGCACTGAAGGCGTATGCGGCAATAGAGTTACTCTTGTATCAAAATAAAACGAAGTACGCGCTTGAGGCGATAAAATTACTAAAGGAAGGATCTTCTTTACGTGAAGACTCGTTGACCAACAGACTTTCGTTTTCAAACCACACAATTCTGGATGATGTGTATTGGCTTGAAGCCAATCTTAGAATGCAACAAGGCGAGTTTAACGAATCAATAACACTTCTTCAGCGTATCCTCGATGAATACCCCGATGACATTCTGGTCGATGATGCATACTTTTTGCAAGGTGAAATTTATGAACGACAACTTTACGATAAAAATAAGGCCATGGAAATCTACCGTGAGTTCTTGAACAAGTTTCCGGGAAGTGTATTTGCTGCAGAGGCAAGAAAAAGATACCGAAGTTTGCGCGGAGACTTTACAGAACAACCAATCCACAATTGAATTGGAAAGGTCGATTGCGACAATCCTTGGATTCTGGCAATAGTTGCCAAATTCTTACATCAAATCCACAATTAATATTGGCATAACCTGAAAGATAGTCTGCAAGCATACCTTTGCAGCACTAACCTTTAAAACTGTGTTGAAAGACTTTTTGTTAAGCCTGAAGATCAGGATTAAACTATTAGCAGCTTTTGGCTCTATCCTCTTCTTATCCATAATTCTGATTTTTCTTTCCATACGTTCAATCAATCGGATTATCACCTACAAAGGGATCAATGAGGAGGTGGATGCATTGAAATTGTATTTGGAAGGTCAGGAACTAGCCATGAAAGAATTTATTTATGAAGGCTACAAGGCGAAAGAGTTTCAGGAAAGTGAAAAAAGCAAGTTCATCGATGCATTTGAACTAAATTCAAAACAGGCAAAAGAATCTTTGATGATTGTAAATAACTCACATTTAATCAAAGACGATGAAATGCTAAGTGTTATGAAATCATTTTCCCAAACGCTCGGTGAGATAAGAATAGAATTTGATTCTCTCAAGCTACTGCTCAAGGAAAGAGGTTTTAGGGATTACGGACTTGAAGGATCCTTGCGTAAGGCCATTCATCAAGTTGAAAACAGCGATTATAATTATGATAAAATTGCCATGCTTACGCTTCGCAGGC
Source organism: Cyclobacteriaceae bacterium (assembly GCA_031400675.1). GTDB lineage: Bacteria > Bacteroidota > Bacteroidia > Cytophagales > Cyclobacteriaceae > UBA2336. The sequence continues at coordinate 1,838 of JANNQJ010000398.1, read as the reverse complement.
ACGAAAAGGATTTCTTTTTACGAAAAGACCTGAAGTATCAAAAAGAATTTAATACAACCATTGAAGATTTTATCAGGAACATTCAACTGAACGGAGATCAACGTGAAGCTCAAAGTCAACTCTTGGGCTTTATTGATAATTATAAAAGTGAGTTCAACAGGCTAATTGATATCGAGAATGAAATTGGCTTAAAGGAAAATGAGGGTATACGCGGAAGCCTCAAGGATTATTTTGACAATGCCAAACCACAATTGGAACAATTCAGAACGGCTATTAAGGACAGGAATCAATCACAAATTTCGAGAACAGTTCTACTTCTAATTGTCATGGCACTAATCCAGATAGCCATTGGAATAGCATTGGCGGTTCTTTATTCCAGTATACTAACATCTTCTATTAAGGAGATAAGAACTGCCATGCAAAGACTCGCACAAGGTAACTTCCCTGATAAACTCCAGGTTCGTTCTTCCGAGGAAATCGGTCAGACAAAAATTGCCTTCAACCAATTCATAGACCGCATACAGTTCGCCACATCATTTGCGGCCAGGCTCGGCAACGGAGAGACAAAAGCAGTATACGATGAACAGTTCACCAATGATGTGTTAGCAAAATCGATCGTTTCAATGCAACATAAACTGCGAGAGGGCGAAGAACGACAGGCTAAAATTAACTGGACGAATCAAGGAGCAGCACAGTTTAATGATATCCTAAAAAATGAATCAGAGGATTTGGTGCTGTTGGGTGATAAGATATTGAAATTACTGGTAACCTTTTTGGAGGCCAATCAGGGCGCGCTTTACTTGTTGAAAAAAGATAAATCAGAGGAGTACCTCGAAAGAATATCGACCTATGCTTACGATAAAAAACGCTTTGTCGATCAACGTATTATGATTGGCCAGGGTCTCATTGGTCAATGTGCTATCGAGAAATCCACTATTTATCTCAAGCAAATTCCAGTTGATTATGTGAAAATTACCTCCGGATTAGGAGAGGCGACACCACGAAATGTTCTTATTATTCCGTTAAAGCAGCGCGAAGAAGTGATGGGTGTACTAGAGCTGGCATCTTTTTCAATTTTCGAAAACTATCAGGTTGAGTTTGTTGAAAAGATGGCAGAGAACATCGCCTCAATACTTGCCAACAAGCAGCAAACTGATCAAACGAAAAGGTTGTTACACGAATCAGAACAACGTGCACATGCCCTGGTTCAGCAGGAAGAAGAGATGAGGCAAAACGCAGAAGAGCTTCAGGCCACACAGGAAGAGATGGAGCGTCAAAAGTCGGCACTCCAAGCTGAGATCGAAAATCTTAAGCAAAGCATGGTAAGCAAGGATTTTGCCTTGAATTAAGACTCCAGAAACCCCTTACTCGTCTCAATTATTGGATTTTAGTATCAACTTTTTAGGGATTGAAGGCTAAAAGCAGGAAAAATATTCAATACATAGTATGCACGCATAACAATATTTTATATATTCGATTCCTTTTTTAAGGTTCGAAATGAAAAGAGAAGAAACAATAGACTATCACATTCGGGCTACTTGGCATGCCATCGCCAGGCTGTACAATCAGCAAGCTTCCGAACACGGAGCTACCATGGCGATTGGATTTGTATTATTGAATATTGATGTTGAGGAAGGTACTCCCGCCACCAAGATTTTGGAATGGAATGTTAATGGACTTTCTCAGTTTGTGTTTCTTAATCCTCGTTGGCTGGTCGCTGCGGTCGCATGCATCCTTCGTCATGACCTGGATCGTGAAATTCAGGAGACAAGACGATCATTGAACGCGCCGGAGAAGAATGCTAGTGTCCTGCCCAATTTCTACGACGCACATCTAAA
>JANNQJ010000397.1:0-3018 GCA_031400675.1 Cyclobacteriaceae bacterium | reverse complement strand
CACTTTAGTTTTCCTTCCAGACTCTTGTCAACATTGTGAGTTTCGAGCAGGCCATCGTGAGGGTTCTTATCAAAGTAGATGGTGAGGGTATCCTTGAGGGTGCTACGGAGTTCCTTCTCCAGATTCTGTACAAAATCCGTTACCCAACCATCCAGGTTGTCGTTGTGGCGATAGGAGATGAAGATGTCGTATTCGAAGTTGGGGAGGGCGGAGGACATTTAACTTACAATTTCATTAATTGGAGGTTAAGACCAACTATTTTTGAAAAGCCCTTATCGGCCGTTACCAAAGGTAAGCTCATGTACAATGCTGAACCAGCAACAATGGCATCGGGAAGCTTCAGGGTGGTTTGTTGCTTTATTCGAATGGCAATTTCTTTGATATCTGAATTGAAGGTTACTAAATAACAATTTTCAATTAAAGACTTTCTTATTCTGAATACATCCTGACTTAAACCCTTCACACCCAACATCTCCATTTCAGTGATTTCGGAAATGAACAAATTGTTTTTCAAATACGGAGTTACTACTTCGCGTCCGTTTAACAGGTAAATTAGAAAATTGGTATCAACAATAACATTATTTCCATTCATCACGAAGTTTCTTTTGATAGGCTAAACCATCAACGCCATCTTTCAACTTTCCAAAAAAAAAGGAAGGATTCTTCTCTTTTTTAGTGGAAACCCTTTTAAGTAGCCCCTTTACGCGTTTTGCTTTTATTGCTTTAATTTCAGTTGTCATCGTATCGAAAGTTAAATAAAAATATGAGATTTCTCTCGACCATTTTTAGGATCGACATAGAATTGGACAGGGTTGAAAATCAGTGATCCGGCCACTCCGGTTATCGTTGTGGCGATAGGAGATGAAGATGTCGTATTCGAAGGTGGGTATAACGGAAGCCATTCTTTATTAACCCTTTTTAACATATTTATACTTTTCGGCCAGTTTCTTGAACCGGGGCATATTGCGTAGCGGTTCGAAAACTGGATCGACCATCATCCAGCCTATTGAAAGCAAACTTGGTTTTGATAGAAGCACTTCAAGTTTGTCCAACGCAAGGTCATATTTTTTAAAGTGTATGTAGATTCGGAAAGGAATTTCTTCGTACCATATACTGTTAAAAGCATCCAAGGAGACAGGTATTGTATTAATAGCATTCTCAGCATTTAGTAGGGCCAGCTTCTCATTGCCAGCAAGCGCATAACTTATTCCAAGGTCTCGATATAGATTCGCTGCATCATCAGGATTTGTCATATAATCCTGTTCTTTTTGCTTCCTTAACAAAAGTGTAATGGCTGAGTCTGCATAAACTTTTGAAAGTTTAAGATCCCCATTCCAATGATACGCGTTTGAATAAGCTATTAATAGGCGAACGCCCACCAATTGACCTTTAATTTTTAGCTTATCAAGAATAGATGTATTTCCAGGGTTCAATAAGTCGCTACCCCAATATTGCACCCATTCATCATATGTTACCTCTGCTTCTTTCAGCGCTGCTTTCAGACCATACCCCATTTCTATGAGGAACCATGTCATATCTAGCTTGAGCCCATTGGCATTGGGCGCATTTGATAAGCCGAGCTTAATGAGTTCTAATGCTTTTTCGGATTGGTGTGTTAAATTATAGGACTCAATCAATACACCCCGTGTGATATCATTAAGAGGATCAACCTGAAGGCATTTTTCCTGCCGCTTTATGGATTCATTCCATAATCCCATCCTTCGTTGAACATAGGCGAAATTGGTAGCTGCTTCCAGGTCATTTGGATTTTCCGACAGTACCTCACCAAATATCCCTAACGCTCGCTTATAATTTCGGTCAACCTTATAGTAGTGCCATGCCAATGCCCGCTTATATTCAGGGGACTCGGGAGCGTTCTCCTTTAGAAAATGAATATCTTTATTGGTTAATGCAAGGAGATCATCCAGTGCTTTTTTCTCTCCACGTCTATGAAAATAAGTTTCAAGGCTGGTCCACACTCTAAAGTAGCGTGCCTCAGCAAAAAGGCTATCCTCCTCAATAGCTTTCGAATAGAGAGCAATAGCATTGTATGCCACCGACCACTGGCCTGCTTGAGTCCAGTATCGCTCATATTCCTGTCGTGCCTTGAGAAAGTATTCATAAGCCAGTTTATTCTGAGTAGGGATTTCATTTAGCTTGCTTTTTAGTGAAGCACTTAATTTCACCTGCAACTCTCTCGCAATGCCCTGGGCAATTTCAGATTGAATGGCGAACACATCATCTATCTCCCGCTCATACGACTCAGACCACAGGTGATTGTCTGTTTTCGCGTCAATGAGCTGGGCTGTTATTTTCACACGATTGCCTGCCTTTTGTACACTACCTTCGAGAATGTTTGTTACTCCCAACTGGTCGGCAATTTCTTTGGTAGTGAGTTTGGCACCTTTGAATTTCATGGAGGATGTGCGGGAGATCACTTTTAGGTCACCGATCTTGAAGAGCCGGTTCAATACTTCATCCGTCATGCCATCGCTGAAATATTCCTGCTCGGGGTCATTGCTCATGTTGACAAATGGGAGTACGGCAATAGACTTATCTATAGTAGAAGATGAAGCGTCCAGCTTGATTTTAGGATAAATAAAATAGGCAGCCAGCGCAAGTATTAACACTATAAATGCGATAATGGCTCCGAGTCTTCGGGTACGTTGAGTAGGATGAACAATATTCTCCTCAATTTTTTTTGATAGTGTTTTTTCTGATGGTTTTAAAGTTCCTATTAATTCCTTAATCGCATTGGCTACTTTATTAACCTGATTACGGTAGTCTGATTTATTTTGATTGTCGGTTTTGCTATCGGTAGATTTCAATGGACGATTGACTCCCGCTTCTTTGTAGATAAACTCAATCGCTCTCAGTACTCCACCTATCTCTTTTTCGATTAACGATTTATCTTCCGCATCGAGGTCATGAATTTTAATGGGAAGAATCCGGCTTGCTACATTTCCATTACTCAACTTAATATCCCGCCCCACGCCCCCTGACCCCCGAAGGGGGAAC
>JANNQJ010000396.1:0-18966 GCA_031400675.1 Cyclobacteriaceae bacterium | reverse complement strand
GCCCGTGCAATAGTCATATCCTTTTATATTATTATTTCATTTGGTGTGTTCTTCTTTTTCTTCCCTTCAGATTGGGACATCACAAGTAAGTCTAGGCTTATTCAAAATTTTAAGGATTTTGCCCAAAAGAATGAGAAGGGTTACGTGAAGCCTTTTTTTATATTATTAGCTGGATTTGGCCTGAGTCTATTAAATGCAATAACTTTAAGCCTAAATGCATTTATTACATTGGGCTTTGGAAATATTCCTACGCATGGTGTTGCCCGTTATTTTTGTATTCTGGAGGGATTCTTTGGATGGTTTCTGTTAAGCATTTTTACCGTGGCAATGATTAACCAAGTGCTTTAATACATGATCTAGCCTCAAGCGTCCGCTAGTACTCCAAATTGCCTGAATCAGGATAATCCTGTTAATCTTAAAATCCAGACCTTTCAGGTTCAGACAGTTTTCCTGCTCACCCAAAAACCAAAAATGGCTGCTGTAAAAAACATGAGTAAACTGTAAATGGCAGGTGGCACCGACATGGCTGAATTGCCTAGTACACTTAACGCGATGTAAATCGCCAGTGTACCATTGTGAATTCCGATTTCCATACCAATGGCAATGGATTGTTTCTTTTCAATGTTAACCCATCGTGGAATGAAATAACCCACCGCCATGCTGAGCAGATTGAACAACAACACAGGCAAACCTAATACACCTGCATAATCGATCAATACCTGCTTTTCACGAATGGTTACCGAAACAATAATAATGATCAAGATTAAGGCCGAAGCAATTTTTACAGGCTTGTCCATTTTTGCAGCAGACTGTGCCCACTTGTTTTTAATGAACATGCCAATCGTTACGGGTACTAATACAATGGCAAATACTTCTACTACCTTCTTAAACTGCATGGGTATGTATTGACCGGAGTCCATGAAATAGTCGAGTGAAAAATTAACAATTAGCGGAAGCGTGAAAAGCGTCAGCACACTGTTGATGGCGGTGAGAGAAATATTAAGGGCCACATCACCCTTGGATAAATGACTGTACAAATTGGCGGTAGCGCCACCCGGAGAGGCTGCCAGCAACATCAAGCCCACGGCTAGCCCAGCTTCCAATCCGCTTACTTTTACGATGAAAAAACAAAACACGGGAAGCAGCACCATCTGGCATAATAATGCCACCGTCACGGCTTTCGGATATTTTGTTACGCGTTTAAAATCGTCCAGTGTTAACGACAGGCCGAGGCCCAGCATAATAATCCCAAGAGCGATTGGCAAGAAAAGGGAAGTGATATCAGATTGTTGCATTCACTTTAAATTTAATAGTCGAGAAGTTACTAATTTCGGTTTTTAGAATCCTAACGTATGCAAAAATTCTCTCTCCCTATACAGGTTCGCTGGTCGGATATTGACCAGAACCGTCACTTGCGACATTCGGCATATTACGATTACGGTGCTACCGTCCGCATCGCCTGTTTCTCCGACCACGGACTTACCAACCTGAAATTTGAAGAACTTCACATTGGCCCGATCGTTTTCCGGGAAGAAGCCATCTTCAAACGCGAAATAAAATTTGAAGATAAAATTACAGTGGACTTAGCGGTAACTAAAGCCTCGTCTGACTACAGCCGGTGGAGTATCCGACATCATATGTATAAACAAGACGGAACATTGTGTGCGATTATCAACCTGGATGGCGCCTGGATTGACATTGTCAAGCGAAAACTAGCTGTACCTGATGACTTTACTCAATCTATATTTCAGGATTTTCCGAAAGCTGATGATTTTGAACCCATAATTCTTACCAAGAAATGAAACGACTCATTGATCTCAGCCACACGGTAGAACACGGTATGATTACATTTAAAGGTCTGCCAGCACCAATCATTTGCGATTATTTAAGCCGTGAAGAATCACGCAGTCGGTATGAGCCGGGTACTGAGTTTCAAATCGGGAAGATAGAAATGGTTTCTAATACCGGTACGTACATTGATGCGCCCTTTCATCGCTATGTGAATGGGAAAGACTTAAGCGAACTCGCATTGGAAAAATTAGCAAACCTGGAAGCCATAGTCGTGCGAGCGGATTATCGAAATGGAATTGAGATTGGAAAATATTTTTTTGAAAAGGTTCTCGTAACCGGAAAAGCAGTACTGGTGAATTCAAACTGGAGTACGTTGTGGAGAACCGATGCGTATTTTGAAAACCATTCTTTTCTTACAGAAGAAGCAGCTGTTTATTTGCGTGATCAGCGCGTGGTGTTAGTCGGCATTGATTCACACAACATTGATGATACTCGCGGAAAAAGCAGGCCGGTACACTCAACTCTACTGAAAGCAGAGATCACGATTGCAGAACATTTATGTAATCTCGATCAACTTCCTGATGGTGGATTTACCTTTACTGCGGTTCCTCCGAAAATGAAAGGAATGGGAACATTCCCGGTAAGAGCGTACGCAACTTTACATTAATGTTCGCGGCCCTGTGCCGCGATCCCTTGCTGCTGGAAAATTATGGAGATGCCGGAACAGGTCCGGCATGAGTGCCTTATTTAGTAATCCACTCTTCAATTACGCGCGGATAGTGGGCATATTCAAGCTGATGAACTTTCTGCGCAATTTGTTCAGGCGTATCAGTGGCGCTCACTTCACATTTCGCCTGAAACAGAATCTCCCCTTCATCATAGCGTTCATTCACTTCATGAATGGTGATGCCGGTTTCTTTTTCTCCTGCAGCTTTCACTGCTTCATGCACGTGCATCCCATACATTCCTTTGCCACCAAATTTTGGTAAAAGCGCAGGGTGAATATTGATAATTCGATGTGGATGTGATTTCACTAAATAATTCGGCACCAGCCACATAAATCCCGCCAATACAAGATGCGTGACACTGCGTTTGTGTAACCAGATCAATACCTCTTCGCTTTCACGAAACACAGTTCTGTTAAAAACCTTTGTGGGTATATTAAATTTTTTGGCCCGCTCCAGCGCATAGGCTTGTGGATTGTTGCTTAGCAACAACACAACTTCAATCGAAGTGTGGGATTGAAATCGTTTTAAAATTTCCTCCGCATTTGTTCCGCTTCCGGAAGCAAAAATGGCTATTCTGGATTTCATTAACGTAGCGTCTCTGCGTCTTTGCGGTTAAAAAAGTTACCGCCAAGGCGCTAAGGCGCAAAGAAAGTCAAAGTAACGTCATGCTCAAAATGCCCAACAACATAATCACTTTACAAAAACTACTGAGCCAGCCATAATCCTTTTTCGTATCGGCACGAACCAGTCGGGTGGTGAGCCAGGCCAGTGGCACAAACAGTAACATCACAAAGTAAATAACATCCAGCTTCACATAGAGTTGATTGATGATAGCAACGGTTACTGAAAAAAAGATAATCAGGAGATACAATGTAATTTTGGTTTTCCTGATGCCCCACACGATGGGCAATGTTTTGCAGCCATAGGTGTTATCGCCTTTTAAGTCCTCCATGTCTTTAATGATTTCACGCACGAGTGTCATAAAAAAAGAAAATAGCGCATAAATCAAGATGATGACCAAATTGGTACCATATAAGAAGAAAATAATAGCGATAGAGGCGCCTGTAAGCAATGCCACTGTAAAATTGCCAATGAATGGAAGTCGCTTTAATAAATTAGAGTAAAACCAAAGCACAGAAACTGAAAACACATTGACGACTGCAAGCTTCCAGGAAACAAATAATCCCACAAAAATACCCAGTACAGAAAGTGCCACATGCAAGAGAATAGCAAATCTTCGGTGAATCGTTTTGCCTACGACCACCCTATCGGGGTTATTGACATAATCGATTTTTACATCGTAATAGTCGTTGATGACATAGCCACCCGCGGCAATTAACACGGTTGAAAGTGAGAGCAGGAAGAGTTTGAAATCGTGAAGCACATCTGCCTTTGCCAGAAAGTATGCTGTAAAATATTGAGCGAACACAATGATCAGCAAATTCCAGGCACGGGTTAGGCGCACGAACGCGGCAATTGATGGTCGATGGTCTGGCGAGGACATGCGCAAAGGTAAGATTGATTCTGGATTCTGGTAACTGGATTCTGGTAAAGGGAACTATACCAAGAATCCGGCATCCAGAATCGGGTAGTGTCAAAACTTCAAAGTAACCATCACCATATAATTTCTCCCAGCCTGAGGATAATAGAAATTCTCACGGTACGCATCGTCTCCACCTAAATAGCCATAGGTATACCCGTTGGATTCGTATTCTTCATCCAGAACGTTGTTGATCAGCGCACTAAAAGAGATCTCTTTCATGAAAGTAAACTTCCAGGAATAACGCACCCGAATATCATTGGTCAGGTAACCGTCTATGCTTCTTGCGTTGGTTGATGTATTGTCGAGGTATTGGCTTCCTACGTATTTGGTCAGGAGCGAAAATTCTAAATTCTGAACAGGAGAATAGGAAAAACCAGAACCGGCAATAACGTTCGGAGAAAATGAAATATCGGTGTCTTTATATTTATTTTCAATCACGTTGTACTCATCAAAATTTAACCCGTAGTCATACAGGACTTCTGTAAAGTCTCTGATCTTATTCTGACTCAATGTCAGGTTTATATTCCAACTCAGTTTATTTGAAACTTTCCAGATACTCTCCATTTCAATTCCTGTGCGATAACTCTTATCCACGTTGGTACGCACCGGAGCGCCCACATCGTTTAAGGCTCCCGTTAGCACCAGTTGGTTTTTGTACTTCATCAGGTAATAATTCACATGAAGCGTAAATCGATCTGATATTTTCCGGTAGCCTGCTTCGAGGTTATATAAGTTTTCGTGTTTCGGTGAAGACCCGGGATTATCAACAAAGTCGTCACGCACCGGCTCGCGTTTGGCAACACTAAATGATGTGTATATTTGTTGACGTTCATCGAACTGATATGTTAACCCAATTTTTGGGTTAAAGAAACCATAGGTTTTATCAATTCCGAATTCATTTTGTTTATTCTCCACCCCCGAGGCTTCATAGGATATACTTCGATACTGTAGATCGGCAAATGCATTCAACCGGTTGGTCAACTGGTAGTTTGTCTTTAGAAAAATGTTGAAGTCACATTTATCGCCTGCATTAAAATAGTATTGGTATTCGATAGGCAAGGTAGTGACCTCAGCCCACATAAGTTCACCAAAGTGATCGCCCTCATACCGGTTCCAGGCTCCTCCCAAAACAAAATTTAATTTTTCATTCTCATAGTTTAAGGAATACGTTATCCCATAAAAATCATTGTCGAGCCATCGTCTTCGAATGATATCAGAAGATGAAATCACCGAATCTCCAATCACTACCTCAGGCAATCCATAGCTTGCAAAATCATCGTCATAGCGGTACTCTTCATAAAAACCCTGACCATGTGTGTAGTGCAAGGAAGCATTGGCCGTTATCGAATTGTTTGCCCGGTGCGAAAAATGAAGTTGGTAATGATTCTGACGGTAATCATCAACCTGATTTTTGTACGTGTAAATATTAAACGTACGGCTATCCGAGTTTAATAAGTGATCTGTTTGTTCCTGGTTCCAACCCTCATTGCTTGCCGTTGTTTCCATAGCCTCCACATCGTTATTGAGTCGCGACTGGGGCACACCATACCAACTTTGATACGTTCGCTCACTTCCTCCGAACACCACTGCTCTTAAAATTGTATTATTTGCATAAAAACCTCCTGAGAAATAATAAGATTTCAAATCAGATGAAGCCCGGTCGATAAAACCATCGGAAAGAATTCGGGAAACCCTTCCATCAATCACCCAATGTTCATTCAATAAACCGGTACCCACACTCAAGGTGTGTCTTCGTGTATTAAATGACCCAAACGAATTGACAGTCTCTGCATATGCTTCATCATTGCGCGTGTTCGTCTGCAAATTAATGGAGGCACCAAACGCTCCTGCTCCATTGGTGGATGTTCCAACTCCACGCTGCACCTGCACACTTTGTGAAGAAGAAGCAATGTCGGGCACGTCAACCCAAAATGTGCCAAGCGATTCGCTGTCGTTATATGGAATACCGTTGATGGTTACATTGATACGCGTGGCGTCACTTCCGCGAATGCGAATGCCAGTATATCCAACTCCAGCACCCGCATCGGAAGTAGTGACAACCGAGGGTGTCCAGTTTAGCAGAATCGGTAAATCCTGACCGAAGTTTTGTTTTTGAATATTTTGCTTATCAAGTGTGGTAAAAGTTGTAGGCGTATGGTCGTTCGCACGGGTAGCATAAATCACTACTTCATCGGTTAACGTGAAGCCCTCCTGCATAACAATCTCGATGAACTCATCTTGATAGAGTGTTAAACTCATCGTTTTTGTTTCGTAGCCCAAAAACTTGGTTTCTATTTCATACTCACCTGCAGGTAATTGTGAAATTTCTACTTGCCCTTTATCATCGGTAGTATAAATTCGTTCTGCTATTTTCAAAATAGCGCCAGGAAGTCCTGCTCGTTCTTGACTGACAACAGATCCCTTGATTGTAAATTGAGCAGCACCGCTATATGACAATAGCAACAGCACACCAACGCACACAAAAATTTTCATGCTTAATTCTAATCGTTTAAACCCGCAGGCACATCGGGGAATGTACCTTACTTACGTGTTTACCTTGCCTCCCTTCGTCCGCATTACCGGCATCAGGTTCATTGGGTATAATCTCAGCCCTTGTCTTTTACCACCTTCGCTAAAGCTTCGGTAGTCTGGTAGGCACCCCTTGTTATTGACACAAACTTAAGAATATAGAAGTTAGAAGTTAGAATTTAGGAGAAAATAAACGTGTTATAATGCTAATCTATATACTGAATTCTAAATTCTGAATTCTAACTTTACCCGCGTGTCAAAAGTAACTGTTAATAAAAATAAGGCTGTTGAGGTAGACAATACCGATCAGGGTATAATCCTTGATGGGAAACCGTTTACCTGGGACATCGTACAACTCTCGGAAGGTTACTTTCACATTCTTCACAATAAAAAAAGTTACAAAGCTGAAGTTGTGAAGGCTGATCAGGCTACGAAAACATTTACCTTCAAAATCAATAACCACATCCACACGGTAGAAGTAAAGGATAAATTTGATCTGTTGCTGGAAAAACTAGGGATGACTAACGGGGCAGCAAGCAAAGTCAATAATATCAAAGCACCCATGCCGGGCCTTATTATCGACTTGAAAGTAAAAGCCGGTGATACCGTGAAGGCTGGTGATCAGTTACTGATTCTTGAAGCTATGAAAATGGAGAACATCCTGAAATCAGCTGGGGATGGTGTGGTAAAATCGGTAAAGGTGAAAAAGGGTGATACCGTAGAGAAAAATCAGGTGTTAATAGAATTTTAGCGCAATCAAATCCCCGGACCTGTTCCGGGGTCTCTACATACACATTACATTATAAAGGGATCGCGCAACAAGTGCGCGAATTATGATTTATATTTACAGGATTTAACTAGCCTATAACCTGCATGAAATACAAAAGAGTTCTTCTCAAGCTCAGCGGTGAAGCGCTGATGGGTTCTAAAACCAGCAACATTGACCCCGCTGTGTTGGAGCAATACAGTGAAGAGATTAAGGCTATTCAGAAGGAAGGCGTTGAACTGGCCATTGTTATTGGAGGCGGAAATATTTTCAGAGGCGGGCAGGCTGAAGCACTCGGCATCGACCGCGTTCAAGGCGATTATATGGGTATGCTTGCTACGGTGATTAATGCCATGGCATTGCAAAGTGCCCTCGAGCGACATGGTGTATATACCCGCTTAATGGCGGGTATTAAAATGGAACAGGTTTGTGAACCCTTCATCAGACGCAGAGCGATCCGCCACTTGGAAAAAGGGCGGATCGTTATTTTTGGTGCCGGTATTGGTAATCCGTATTTCACCACGGACTCTACTGCAAGCTTACGCGCAATTGAAATACAAGCCGATGTCGTGTTGAAGGGCACTCGTGTAGATGGCGTGTACAACAAAGATCCTGAAAAATTTAACGATGCTGTCCGGTACAATACGTTGTCGTTCCAGGAGGCATACGAAAAGAATTTGAACATCATGGACATGACAGCCTTCACGTTGTGCATGGAGAACAAGCTGCCGATCATCGTATTCGATATGAATAAAAAGGGAAATCTGTTGAGAATACTGAAAGGAGAAGAGGCTGGTACTCTTATTAGTTAATGGTTAATCCTAAATTACCATTAACTATTAACGGATAACTGATAACTTTAACTCTATGGAAGAACTTGAATTATTCCTGGAAGAAGCCAAGGACTTAATGAACAAAGCCTTGAACCACGTTGGTCTTGAGCTCACTAAAATACGGGCAGGAAAAGCCAATCCTTCTATGCTGGATGGCATCATGGTTTCCTATTATGGTGCGATGACGCCACTTAATCAGGTTTCATCGATGACTACTCCCGATGCACGCTCCATTTTTATCAAGCCGTGGGAAAAAAGTCTGATCCAGGAAATTGAAAAATCTATTCGTGATGCCAACCTCGGTCTCAATCCGCAAAATGACGGACAACAGGTGATCATCAACGTTCCCATGCTCACAGAAGAAAGAAGAAAGCAACTCGTTAAACAGGTGGCGGGGGAATGCGAACATGGAAAAGTAAGAGTGCGAACCATCCGCAAAGAAACCAATGAACAATTGAGAAAAATTAAAGGCGTTTCGGAAGATGATGTAAAGAATGCGGAGGAAACCACACAAAAACTTACTGATGACTCCATTACAAAGATTGATGCGATCATGAAAAAAAAAGAGGCCGAGATCATGACCGTATAGAATTTAGTACCATGAACGACTTCCTTCAAAAATTACTCTCCATTATGAAAAAATTCCTCGCGATTGTATTACTACTCGGTGCCGGGGTATTGGCATTTTTATACTTTGGAACATTTGAAGAAGGTGTGATGGCTGGAAAAGTATTACGCATCACGCAAAAAGGAGTGCTCTTTAAAACGTATGAAGGTAAATTAAATCTGGAAACCTTTGGAGCGCTGAAAGGTGCCAGCCCCATAGCGGAGTCATTTGATTTCTCGGTAGAGAAAAGTCAAGCAGAAGTTATCAAACAACTTGAAGAAGTATCCCTGAGCGGTGAGCGGGTTAATTTACATTTTGTAAAACGATACATGCGTTTCCCCTGGCGTGGCGATACGCGTTATTTCATTCAATCAGTAGAGAGGAGTTCGGTGACTCCTGCAACTCCACAGCCCCCGCAGTAATCGATTATGGTTCGATGATCTCAACATTGAGATTTTATAACTAAACCGTTGTACTTTCACTTTATGAAGAATGCCATTATTGTGTATGGCTCGTATGGTTATACGGGCAAACTTGTTGTACAAGAGTGTAAAATAAAAAACCTAAACGTGATACTGGCAGGTCGTAACCGCGAAGCCCTGCAAAAGCAACACGAACAAACTGGTTATCCTTTTGAAGTACTGGATGTGAGTGATACCGCAGCATTAAAAAATCTATTGCAAAATGGTTCCGTAGTTATTCACTGTGGTGGTCCATTCCGATTTACGGCAAAAGAAATGGCCGATGCGTGCCTCGAAACGAAAACCCACTACACCGACATCACAGGCGAGTATGGGGTATTTGAAATGCTGGCCGGGTATGACGCAAAAGCCAAACAGGCAGGCATCATGATTATGCCCGGCACTGGCTTCGATGTAGTTTCATCGGATTGTTTAGCGTTACATTTAAAAAACAGGTTGCCTTCTGCTACGCATTTACAATTGGCCTTCACCATGTCAAAAGGTGGCCTTTCCCGTGGAACCTCAAAAAGTATGACAGAGGGTTTGGGATATGGCGGAATGATCCGGACAAATGGAGAACTGGTACCCATTGCACTCGGTAAAAAATTCATGGAGATTGATTTTGGCTCATTCAAAACAAAAGCATTAAATATTCCATGGGGAGATATTTCTACGGCTTGGAGAAGTACAGGTATTCCAAATATTGAAGTGTATACAGGCGCTACTGATAAAATGATCAGCAACGCAAAGCGCAGTAATTATTTTAACTGGGTGTTGCGTCAGCGCTGGTTAAAAAATTTCATGCTCAAACAGATTGATAAAAGACCAGCAGGCCCGAGTGAAGAAAAACGTGAAAGCGGTAGAAGTTTTTTATGGGGAAAAGTTTGGAATGGCACCGGAAAGGAATGTACAAGTCTGTTAGAGGCTCCAAGCGCCTATTCTCTCACCGCTAAAACAGCTGCATTGATTGCAGAAAAAATTCTTGCTGGTAACTTCAAAACGGGCTATCAAACCCCAGCGATGATGTATGGAGCAGATTTGATTCTGGAGATAGCTACTACCAAGCGGGTTGATATTTAAGCAAACTTAAAACAATAGTATTTTTGAATCTAGTTAGCGCGCGTTTGCAACGCGTGCATCCCCCACAATCATTGTCTATCTTCGTATCATGTTGGAAAAATATAAATTCCAAGATCGGGAAGGAACATACTTTGTTACACTTTCAATAGTTGGTTGGATTGCTCTTTTTACCAGGGCTGAATTAAAGCATGTAATTCTAAACTCCCTCAAGCATTGCCAACAAGAAAATGGATTGATTTTACATGCCCGGTGCTTGGTTGGTCAGGCAAAAGATGATTGAGAAGAACTGTGCGATTGGCAACTATTCGGGCTATGCTGAATTCCTCCCTGCGTTAATAATTCCAAACGTACAACGCAATACCAACTGCTGATACTTCTGATTGAGTTTGTCTAAATTTTTCATTCGCAGATTTTGGAGTGCGTATTGCTGAATGGCAATCAAGGGCAATACAATGCGTTCACGTAATTCGATGGAGTCTCGGTTTACCGGGTTGTTCTGCATCAATTCATCCATGCCTGACACTTTCAAAATCAGCTCTACGGAAAGTTTATACTCATCGTACATCATGTTCCACAACGCACCAAATTCTTTATCATGTTGAAGATGCCGGGTAGCGGGATAATATGTTTTCCGTAAAGACATCATGCTGTTGCCCAGTAGGGTTCGGAAAAACAATGATCGTTTAAATAAATCCCGCAGCTGATCCCACTTTCCTTTTTCTCTCAACGCCTGCAGTGCTGAGCCTACTCCATAAAAGCCTGGAATATTTTGCTTCATCTTCGCCCACGAACCAACAAATGGAATGGCGCGTAAATCTTCCAACAACAACGGACCGGTACTGCTTCGCTTGGCGGGTCGAGAGCCAATATTCGTTAACCCGAAAAATAAAAGTGGCGTTACCTTTTCCAAATATGGAACAAATAAAGGGTTGTGTTTCAGGTTGAGATATGATTTGTATCCTTCATTGGCCAGCTGATCGATCAATAATTTGTCTTTTGCCGTTAATTCATCCGCTGTGTTAAACACTTCGTTTTCAATTCCTGCCGAAAGCAGCTGCTCGAGATTATACTGACACGAAACGGGTTTACCAAAATTCGAGCTGATGGTTTGACCCTGAATGGTAATTTGAATTTCCTTGCTTTCAATCTGGTTGCC
Organism: Cyclobacteriaceae bacterium; assembly: GCA_031400675.1. GTDB lineage: Bacteria > Bacteroidota > Bacteroidia > Cytophagales > Cyclobacteriaceae > UBA2336. The sequence goes on along the minus strand of JANNQJ010000396.1, from coordinate 7,472 downwards.
AAGGGACGCGTAAAAGTCGTGGGTGTTACCTCCTCCACGGGCAGGCGGGCCTCCGCGTCCATCAAAAAAAATAGCGTCAATTCCATGCTTTCTCGAAATGAGGGTCAAATTTTCCTTTGCCTTAAAGATTGACCAGTTAGCTCGAAGGTATCCTCCATCCTTCGTGCCGTCCGAGAATCCCAGCATAATGATTTGCTTACTCCCGCGTTTTTTCAAATGTGATTTGTAAAGTGGGATTTTATACAATACATCCATCACAGCTTCTGCTCGCGTTAAATCATCAATGGTCTCAAAAAGTGGAATCACATCGAGTGGCAGATTTTTATCAGTCTTAAAAATCAGTCGTGCTAACTGAAAAATACGAATCACATCCAAAGCCGACCCGCAATTACTAATGATATAACGATGACACGCCTTCTCCCCATTTTCTGCTTGAATCAATCTTGCTGCATTTAAACTCCCCACAAAATCTTCCGCTACTGTTCCATTCAATCGCTTTACCGGAACCGTAAATTTTAATTTTAATAATGCTTTAAGCTGTTCCTGGGGAGGGAGTTTGCTAAGTTTCTTGTTCCCAGACTTACTTAAAATTTCATCCCATGCTTGCGCATGCTTTCGGCTATCCTGACGAATATCCATGCTGGCGAAAAAGAAACCAAATATTTCCACCTTCAGTATAAATGAATCGAGCTGATCGAGAAAAAGGCCATTATGTTGTTCAACTAATACTTTTCTTGCTTGCGAAAGTTCTTTCTGTAATTGTTCAGGGCTTTCATACCCGTTGCTTGAGCCGTAAAGCGTATTGTACACCTTACGCTCCGCTGAGATGATAATTTCTTCTACTCCCCGAAAAGTTAATCGTCTGCGCAACGATCGCAGATCGCGATGATAACATCGTAAAATTGTTTCCCGAAGGCGTTTGGATACCTGCAGCGTTACATCATAGGTAACAAATGGATTTCCATCACGATCACCACCCGGCCAAAATCCTACGGTGATGAGGTCTCGATTGATCCACTCTGTGGATTTGATTTTCAATCCATCCGTAAGACTTGCAATAATACGCGGAACCGTTGCGTAAAAAACATTTTCAAGATACCAGCATAAACTTATGGCCTCATCATACGGAGTAGGTTTTTCGCGATTGATAAAAGCTGTTTTCCCAAGCTGTTGCAGCAATAAGTTGATTGCATTCAAATCATTCTCGCGGATGGCGTGTTCAAGGTCATTAATGATAGCTAGAACATGTCCCGGATAAAATTGGGTAGGGTGGGCCGTTAACACCAATCGCATGCGGAAAGACTCCAGTTTGTGCTTTAGTTTTTCAGTTACACCTTCGGTGGAAGCTCGCAGTAACAACGCAGAGAGCGTTCCCTTTCCATTGAGATTATGAAGTTTGTCAAACGCAGCATCCTCAATAGAATCAAACAACACAATCTGTCGCTCTACGTACTGAATAAAATTGAATAAAAGCTCAAATCGTTCTCCAACTGATACATCTTCGGCATAGTCTTCGAAAAACTTTTCCAGGATTTCTGTTGGCGATTTTCCTGCTTGAAATCCCTGTTCAACGGCTTGTTGAAAAAGAGGCAGCAAGGTTCCCGTTCGGTACACACTGCTAAAAGGCAGGTTCAGGAAAAGACTATTGTAGATATGATAGCGTGTCGAAACGGTCTGGTCGAAAGTTGTATTCATTGAATCGGGTTGATTAACAAATCTACCGATAAATCAGGTTACGAATAAAATTAAATATGATAAACCCAGTTTTTATACTGACCATCTTCCGGGTTGAAATCATCGCGTTTTTGAAAATAGGTTTCCAGTATTTCAACATCCGTTATATCTTCTAAAATTAAATTCCGATAACCAGGTTCGCCCCGACTGTTGGTAAATCCTAACGCCTGCCAACAAACCAATGTGATCTTGTTAGCGGAAGTTTGACAAATGCCATACGGATGCACCACCCGGTTAAGGGGTTCGCCTTTCAGCTGAATGCGACACACATGTTTCTTTTCAGAAGCCTCCCAAAGTTGTTGTGTGATTTCCTCGATCATTCATGAATACGGACGTGAACCGGATTTCCTTTCGTGAGTTTACCAAACGCTATTAACTCCATTCCATTTTTTCGGCTCATTTGCTCAAACTCAGTTGCCTTATCTTCCTCTACACACACTAACAATCCTCCACTTGTTTGAGGGTCGCACAGCGTTAACAAGGATTCGGAGCCAATACCGGTAACCATCTTTTCATAACTCTGCCAGTTACGCATGGTATTGTCGGGGTAAATCATTTTTGAAGTATAATGTTGGAGATTCTTAACTAACAGAGTTTTTTTATAATCAATCTCGGCTGAGAGGCCGCTGCCTTCGCATACTTCAATCAAATGACCGAGCAAGCCAAAGCCTGTGATGTCCGTCATGGCAGTTACATAGTCGAGCATACCGAACTCATACCCAAGGGTATTTAATGTGCTCATTACGCGCACGGCTTCCTCCACATCATCCGGGATAGCTATTCCTCTTTTTTGTGCGGTGGTGATAATGCCAACACCAATCGGTTTGGTGAGGTATAATAAACATCCTTCAGTCGCAGTATTGTTACGTTTCATATTTTCTTTCTTCACAATTCCGGTAACGGCCAATCCAAAAATCGGTTCAGGACTATCAATGCTATGCCCCCCCGCAAGTGGAATACCTGCCTTCTCACAAACGGAACGACTTCCATTTAATACTTGCTGGGCAAGTTCTGCTGGGAGTTTCTCCACGGGCCAGCCCAGTATGGCTATTGCCATAAGTGGTTTACCCCCCATCGCATACACATCACTGATGGCATTCACAGATGCGATCACACCATAGGTAAAGGCATCGTCTACAATCGGCATAAAAAAATCTGTAGTACTGACCAGACACGTCCCATCGCCCAACTCAAACACCGCGGCATCGTCTTTTGATTCATTACCAACCAACAGTTGTTTAAAGTTTGGTTTCGGAAAATCAGAATGAAGTATTTTGTCAAGAACAGTTGGTGAAATTTTACAACCACAGCCTGCACCGTGCGAATATTGGGTAAGTTTGATAGGGCTCATAGTGTAAATGTACGTCACTCTCGTCACTATATAATCGTCACTTCGAAGGGGGGCACGACCGGAGAAGTCTCCGTGTTAGCACATTTAACTTTAACGCGAAGGGGATTTCTCAGCTGCGCTGCGAAATGACGAATGTATACACTACGAAATGAAGGTGGCTTTTAAGGTTTCTGAAAACGTGTCTATATTTTCTCCACTCCACTCCATCGTGGCGCGTATTCTGCTTTTCTTCTTCTCCAACCCATTCAAATATGTCTTGTCGTAATACGTTAGGAGAATTTCAATTGTTGAGGCCATATCGCCTTGCAATAGTTTTTCTTTTGCCGCTTTAAAGTGTTGACCGCCCAACCTTTTTGTAATGCGCTCCATACCCTTTAGAAATTCACCTGTATCAGCATTTCCGTATTCCTTTACTAAGCGATTGATTCGATGAGATTTATCCAACTTAATTTCCAAAACCGGACTAATGCTCATGGTGCTCCATAAATCACTCGGTAAAAATATTTTACCAATTGCAATCGATTCATCCTCTATCCAGATGGGCTTGTTAACATCCAATTGCAAAATCTCTTCGAATAAATCATTTTGAAATTGTTCCGTAGTCGGTTGGGGTGGTTGCATCAATCCACCAAAAGAAGACCCCTTATGACTCGCCAATTTTTCGAGATCAATAACTTGTTCACCGCGTCTTTTTAGAGACCAAAGAATTTCACTCTTCCCGCTTCCGGTACATCCGCCAATCACAACAAATTGAAATGGCTTTTTAAATGACTCCATCGCTGCATGTCGGTACGACTTATAACCACCCACAAGCTGATGGGTTTTCAATCCATTCATACTAACGAACTTGCAGAAATTAGTTGATCGCATACCCCCTCTCCAGCAATGCACAATCATTTCGTTCATTACTGCAACTTTCTCAGCCTCCATAACCATTTCCAACAAACGCGGGCCTACTAACCGAAATCCGGATTTAATAGCTTCGGCCTGTCCCTTTTGTTTATAATCAGTTCCTACAATAACGCGTTCGGCATTGGTAAGTAAGGGAATATTGATAGCCTGTTTGATATGTGCCTCTTCAAACTCTCCCTCAGAGCGCACATCAACGACCGGAAGTGTTGAACGAAGATTAAAAAAGTCATCGATATTAACGATCATGGGGCGAAGTTAATAAAAACTCAACCCTGTCCTTCTCAAAAGATCCACCCTTCGCGGCCCTTTGCCGCGATCTCCGTTTTCATTGTACTATACGGGGATGCCGGAGTAAGTCCAGCAAGAGGCTACTCACTATTTTGGCTTTGAGGCAGCTGTGTTTTAATTGTCAGAGAAGTTTACGGCAATGTTGGTCGCAATTCCAATACGGAAACCATAATCGAGATATTTACCATCGCGGAAGGCAACAGCACCCTCTAATCTGAAAATACGGAGGATTCCATCAATGGAGTAGCCAAGTTCAGTATAATTTTTAGAGGTGGGCGTTGCCAGATAATTCACAAAAATATTTTCACGAATACCCAACATACGCACTTCATAAATGGATGTCACCAAAAACCTGCGGAAGTTGTAATGAACATTCGCGGCAAAGTATTTGTCGGACGTACTATACAGATAGTAATCCATCAATCTGAAACTTCCAGCCGGATCGGTAGTGCTAAAGGGGGTTCGATTACCCAAAAAGTGTTTGTTATCCATGAACGCGAGACTGTCTGAGTTTAGGAAAACACCTGCTCGTAAATTAAGATCAACTCTCCCGCGCACACCATTATGAAAGGAGTGTTTCGCCCCCACTTCTACCTGATCAAAATCTATATCACTTGAAAGAATGTCATGGAACCCTTTCCGGTACAACAGCGACAATGTTGGTGTGGAGTGACTAATTTCTGATTTCCGTCCGTTTCGAATTCTAAACTTAAGCCAGGGTTTTGCAGTGAAAGCGACCGATCCAATAAAAGCTTGATGAGTAGCAAATCCCGTTGTATCCACTTCCAGGTTTACAGGAGCATTCGAGGTATAGCCTTCAATTTTATCGCGGTCAACCCATTTATAGTTTGTGTTGTTCGTTAATTCCCTGCGCTCGGCCCACGACCAGTCTGTCTCAAACGAATATTTCGAATTAATTTTCTTTCGGTACAAAACATCGATATAATCGCGTTCGTAAATTTTCATTAAGTTTTCTTCCAAAAACAGTGTCATAAATGTATTCACGACTGGAAGAATGGGCTCATCAGGATTAAACTGTTGAACATACCGCCCACCTTCAACTTCAAGTCTGTATTTTTTATTGCGCAAGGTAAAGTTCAAATTACCCGAAGCTTTCTCGCGTTCAAATGCATACCGAAACGCTGGACTTATATTGATGCGGGTACGATTTGTGTCGCTAAGCGATATTCCATAATTCAGTTTATAAATAAGATAGAACCCTTCAACTGTGTTGAACCAGACTTGCGGAAATTTGATCTGAAGATTAGAATGCTTGGAAATTTTATAGGTATCCCCCGTAAGGATATCCCACGGCTGAAATCCCTTCTTATTATTTTTCTGTCGCTTTAAGGTATCCCCTTCCTCTTTCTTCCGTTCCTCAACAGCCAGGCTATCCATTTTTTTATAACCGATTACTTCCTCACTTGAAAGTGGAACAGGTCGAATTTGCGTCCAATACAGAGAATCGCTCTTATACGCTCCACTGTCAATTTTAAAGCTTGTATTCGAAATTACTTCGGGCTCTTTTTGTTCCTTGAGTTCTTCCTTTTCAACTTCTTTCAAAATTGTTTTCAGTTCCTTACGCGTGATTTCCTTTCCTGAGGCAAGCCGCTCCTGTAAGTCCTGATTTTTCTTACTGTTTTTCTTTTCGATTGCCTGCGCCTGTTTCGTGTCAATTTTTTCATCGATCACTTCCATTTGCGGCACCACAAGCTTTGGATTGAGTTTAATCTTATAATTGCTGACGGTAGCGAGGTAGTCGTACACAAACTCAAACCCGAAAAATTTTCCCGCAATTTTAAATTGATTTGATACTGGTAGCCAGGCCTTATCCTCAATAGGTGCGTATACTTGCTTGATGCCAATCTTCACACCTAATTTAATTGTATTAATATCCAGGCTGTGAAGGCTCCACCAATCTTCCACGATAAAGATTGTTCCCTCCACTACATTGTCACCACGCAAGCGGGGAGTAACCTTAATCTCACTCACTTGAAATTCTCTATCGGGAAATGTACCCCTGTACTCAAATTTGTAATATGAAAAAGCCGAAGGCGAAAGTGGTGAAATCGTTTCGGCAATGATAGGCTCATAGAAACTTCCATTTATAAATCCGGTTGGTGATGTGTTATTGTCTTTACCATCACTGCGTATGGAAATTACTTTCTCTTCAAATTTATTTGGTCGTATATATTTAATTTCACTCACCGACTCTGACACAAAGGCTTGGTTTTTTTTGATACCTTCTTTCTCAATCATTTTTTTTGCAAGCCATGGGTAGTCAACAAGTTTACCGGTACCTTTTATGTACACCTGTGCCGAATAACCATCTAATTGTTGAGTATGATATTTCGCCTTTGCAATGGCCTTGCGCATGATCGTATAAGCTGGGTCCTCATTGTTTGAATTAATGATGGCGCTTCTCAGGATGATTGCCTGAGCTTTTAAAATAATATTCAGGTTAACAACTTCTTGCGCGATCGTAATTTTTTTTTCCTGCGTTTCATGAGCCAGGAATTGGAATACCATATGATACTCACCTGCAGGCAGATTGATTTCGTAAAACCCATCTGCGTTGGTAGTGGTGCCCGTGCCTACCTGCTTTACATAGATGGTGGCAAATGAAAGTGGTTTTCCGTCATCTGATTTAACAGTGCCCCGCACACCCTGAGCGGATACCAACGATGTCGCAAATACAAAAACAAGGAGGATTAAAAACCGAGGGTGGGTGGACAAAGTTTTTCCAGGATTGGTATCAGAAAACAATAAATCCATTAAAGAAGCGCTCTAATTATTAAACGTTGCTTACTGATAAAATTTTTTGTCGCGTATAATGGCCTCCACCGCATCTGGAACAAGATAACGAACCGATTGATTTTTTCTGATACAGTTTCGAATAAACGTAGCGGAAATATCCATCATGGGCGCTTCGACCATTTTAACGTTAGGATGACGTTTAAGTTCGGAGTTTGTTACATTCGGGCGGGCCTGCCCGGATGAGTCGGTCGGAAGCACGCCAGTCAGGCGGGGGTACACATACAGGCCGTAGTCCTCAATAATGCGCTCATAGTTTTTCCATTTGGTAAAGCTCTCCAGGTTGTCTTCGCCAATGATTACTTTAAATTCTTTGGTGGGATGTTTCTCGGTGAGATGAACCAGGGTATGAATAGTATAGTTCGGCTTGGGG
>JANNQJ010000395.1:0-11676 GCA_031400675.1 Cyclobacteriaceae bacterium | reverse complement strand
CTTCCTGCTGATAATATACCCAATGATGGGCCGGCCCCACCGTTAGTGTTCCATTAACAAAGAATTTCTTTAGAACAAAATTGTAGGAGTACCCGGGGGCGACACTTAATGTCGTATACTTTAAATCCTCAAAATCCGCTCCTCCTCCAAAACCGGCCCTTGCAACAGACGAAAGCATGGCAGAATCAGCTTCAGCTTTGAACGAGTTGATGGTACCATAGACGATAAATGATCCTTTTTTCCTCAGTTGTCTTTCCGCATAATTATAGGATGATCGAAGTGAGAACTTTTGATGATTCAGAACATATACTCCCGAAACCCCAAAATTGCGTGTATCAATATCAGGCCGCTTCGCGCCATCAATCTGGCTTTTTACCCGAAGGTCGTCTTTGTAAAAACCTGAATATTTCTGATGATACAAATCAATGCCCCACGATTTGGTAAGGACGTTTACCTGCAAGTCCCTTGCTTCTGTTTCACCAAAAGTTTTCTTTTGTTGCTCATCTAACGGAATGGCAAACGTTATTTCAAATCCAACTTCAAAAACATAGAAACCAAACCCAGCTGAGGCTCTGTTGTTCGGCTTAAATGCTACCCGTTGTTTGTCGTCATTCCGATCCCTGACTTCAAAGCTGAGTGAGCGGTGCTTCAGCACGGGCCAAATAAAAAAATCATCCGGATACTCCTGAATATAAAAACCTCGCAACGAATCTACCTTTTGTTGGGCTGGTGCTGTGTGTGCCCCAATGATAACTGAAACAAGAAAGATCCAGCGCATCAAAGAATATACTCGCTTAGATCTTTATTCTTTAACAACCCGCTCAGTTTCTCCTTTACCATAATTGCATTGATAGAAATTTTTGCATTGGCACTGATTTTATCCGGAACATCAAACAAGAATTCATTTAAGAGCCGGCTCATAACCGTATGAAGTCTGCGCGCACCTATATTTTCTATTTCTGAATTGATGGCAAAAGCTGTTTTCGCAATTTCGTCAACCGCATCATCTGTAAACTCAATAGCTACACCTTCTGCTTCAAATAGTGCCTGGTATTGCTTGGTCAGCGCATTCTTTGGCTCCTTCAAAATGCGAACAAAATCTTCATGAGTCAGGTTGCTCAATTCCACACGGATCGGAAAGCGGCCTTGCAATTCAGGAATCAAATCAGATGGCTTGCTGATGTGGAACGCACCCGCGGCCACAAACAACACATGTTCGGTATTGATCACCCCGTATTTTGTGTTTACAGTACTGCCTTCCACAATTGGTAACAGATCACGCTGAACACCTTCGCGGCTCACATCGGGGCCGCCACCACCTTTCCTGGAGCTTGACGCAATTTTATCAATCTCATCAATAAAGATGATTCCCGCATCTTCGGCTTTACGAATGGCCAGTTCCTTCACCTCATCCATATCAATCAGCTTGGCAGCCTCTTCCTCCAACAGCACTTTGCGGGCTTCTGCTACTGAGATCTTCTTTTTCTTTGCCTTTTTTGGCATCATGCCATTCAGCATCTCCTGCAGGTTCATCATCGATACCTCATCCATCATACCAGCCCCGATCATACCCACATTAGAATTGCCGGAAGGCTTAATGTTGATCTCAATTTTCCGCTCTTCCAATTCTCCATTTTTAAGTTTCTCACGAAACAAAGCACGGGTGCGTTCATTCAATTCTACATCGGTCGATGGCATTTCCTGGCTATCCGCGTCAGTTGGTGGAGTAAAGCCTGTGCGAACAGGTTGCTGCCGCATAGGCGGAATCAGTGCATCTAAAATAATATCCTCCACAACTTGTGCGGCTTTTTCTTTCACTTCTTCTTTCTTCTTCGCCTTTACCATGTTCACCGACTGCTCCACTAAATCGCGCACCATGCTTTCCACATCGCGACCCACATAGCCAACTTCCGTAAATTTTGATGCTTCAACTTTCACAAAGGGCGCATCGGCTATCTTGGCCAATCGTCTTGCTATTTCAGTTTTTCCTACTCCTGTTGCACCAATCATCAAAATGTTATTCGGGATGATCTCGTCTTTCATATCAGACTTTACATTCATCCGCCTCCAACGGTTACGTAAGGCGATTGCCACATTGCGTTTGGCATCGTGCTGTCCTACTATATATTTATCTAACTCCGCTACAATTTGCTGCGGGGTTAAGTATGTTGAATCTATCATATCGTTCTCTTTTTAAAAATCATATTTTGAATGTTAGCAGCCACCGAAAAAGAATAAGCTCCATTGCCAACGCTGTAGCTACTTCTGCTGATCACTATATCGAATGTTTTAATTTTGATAGCAGCCCCTACACTAAGTCCTGAGCCACCACTGTTTTCTGTTTTTAATTCCTGCTGCTTTAAGAAGTTATACCCAAGCAATACATTCACATTGTGGTGAAATAAGATTTCTGCTCCGATATTAACATGCCTGATGATCTTATCAAATGAGCCTGGATCATCATCCTCGTCATCGGGATTATCATAAGCATCTCCTGATGATGCGAGGTTGTAAGCGGTTAACGAAAAGCGCAGTGGCATATGTTCCGGTTTAAACGTTGCTCCAACCTGAACATCAAACGGAACTTTTGTATCACTGGTCTCAGAATATTCAGAGAGAACAAAACCCAGATTCTTAAATGCCAATCCAATCGTTAGATCTCTGGTCGGATGAATAAACGTTCCACCTAAATCCAGCATGACAGCACTCGAATGAAATCCAGCGATAGTAGAAAATATGGTCTTAAGATTTGCACCTACTCTGAAATTAGATACCTGGTGACTTTTACTAATCACGATGGCTGTCTCACCCGATTTGAAAGAACCTATTTCCAACCCTGAAGCATCGTAACCGGTTATTTTACCATAGCTCATGTGCTGCACTCCAAATGATAGGGTGCCAATTGTTTTGAACTTATGAGCATATGCAAACGATGCCTGGCCAATATCAGCTACATAAAATTGATAGCCTGCCGAGGCACAGCCTGCTAACGAATCGCTCACCAAGGCTGGGTTGGTGAAGAAAAAATTTACATCCTTATCAGCCAGTGAGACATTCACGCCTCCAAGTCCCGATAATCGTGCATTCCCCGGAACGTTCAGAAAATCAAAAGATCGTTGTCCGCCAAGTTGTGCCAGTCCCTGATAGGAAAGGAACATTGCAAGCAGCCATATCCAGTATTTTTTGTGCACGCTGCAATATCGGGAATATTCTTTTTCTGGAAGTTAATTGAGTATGGATTGCTTCACATCCATGAATTTGAAGTGCATCGGATCTTTCACCCTCTCTTTTAAGAGCGCCACCTTCAATACATCATCTACCGTATTGACATAATGAAACGTCAGACCTTTGATATAGTGTTTCTCTATCTCCTGAATATCTCTTTGATTCCTTTGACTCAAAATAAGTTCTTTAATACCGCTTCGCTTGGCAGCCAGAATTTTTTCTTTGATCCCGCCTACTGGAAGTACTTTGCCTCGCAACGTAATTTCCCCTGTCATAGCAAGCCTTGATTTCACTTTGCGCTGCGTGTAAATAGAAGCAAGGGAAGTTAGCATGGTAATACCTGCGGAAGGTCCGTCTTTCGGAACAGCACCGGCCGGAACGTGTATGTGCAAATCATATTGTTGAAATACGCGATGATCAATACTCAATTCCTCGGCATTGGATTTCAGGTAAGATAATGCTGCCATGGCTGATTCTTTCATCACCTCTCCCAGCTGACCGGAAATCGTTAACCCACCTTTACCTTTATTCAAACTAGACTCAACAAATAAAATCTCGCCTCCCACTTGTGTCCAGGCAAGGCCTGTGACCACACCCGCAATATCATTGCCTTGATAAAGCTCTTCATCAAATACTTCGGCACCTAAAATTTTGAGTACTGCTGCCTCTGTTATTTCTTTGTCATACTTCTCCTCCATCGCCAACGACTTGGCTATGTTGCGTACCACAGTACCAATCTTTCTTTCTAAACTACGCACACCCGATTCACGGGTATAACTGTCTATGAGTTTAGAAATTGCCTTCTTCGAGAATTTTACATCAGATAGTTTTAGTCCATGCTCCTTGAGTTGCTTCGGAATCAGGTGCTTCACTGCAATCTCAATCTTCTCTTCTAACGTATAGCCTGTGATCTCAATAATTTCCATCCGATCGCGCAGTGCGGGATGAATGGTATCAAGTGTATTAGCCGTGGCGATGAATAAAACCTTAGACAGATCGTAGTCGATGTCTAGAAAATTATCTCCAAAAGCATTGTTCTGCTCGGGATCCAATACTTCCAGCAAAGCCGAGGAAGGGTCACCACGAAAATCGGAGCGTACTTTATCGATCTCATCTAAAATAAAAACTGGGTTAGAGGATTGTGTTTTCTTAATGTTCTGCAAAATTTTCCCCGGCATGGCACCAACATACGTTTTGCGATGACCCCTAATTTCCGCTTCATCGTGAACGCCACCTAGCGACATGCGCACATACTTACGCTTGAGTGCTTTTGCAATGGAACGACCCAATGAAGTTTTACCTACGCCTGGAGGACCATACAAACAAAGTATCGGTCCCTTCATGTCTTGCTTCAATTTTAATACAGCCAGGTATTCCAGAATACGTGTTTTAACTTTCGTTAATCCGAAATGGTCTTTGTCCAAGATCTTTTTCGCACGCTGCAGGTCAAAGTCATCCTTCGTAAACTCATCCCACGGAAGGTCAAGCATAAACTCCACATAATTCATAGCCACCGGATATTCTGCAGAGGCGGGATTAACACGGAGAAGCTTATCCAGTTCTTTATTAAAGTGCGCTGCCGTTGTCTTCGACCATTTCTTCTGTTCTCCCCGCTTACGCAGTTGTTCAATTTCCTTATCAGGCGTATCATACCCTAATTCATCCTGCAGCACCCGTATTTGCTGACGCAAAAAATAATCGCGTTGTTGTTGGTCAATATCGGTGTGTACTTTCTTCTGAATTTCATGCTTGATCTCCAACATCTGGATCTCTTTCAACATATACTGCAGCAGCAAAGTGCCACGATCAATAATATTCTGCGTCTCCAGTATTTTTTGTTTATCTGAAACATCAACGTTTAAATTTGATGACAGGAAGTGAATTAAAAATTGCATGCTTTGGATATTATCCAACGCCACATGTGCTTCTTGCGGAATTTCCGGATTCAGTTTCAATATTTTAATCGCAGAATCCCGAAGTGATTGCGATAATGCTTTTGTCTCTTTATTCTTGAGGTCAAGTGTAGTTTCTATTTGTAATTCAACTTTTGCGCTCAGGTAGGGTTCTTCCTGAACAAATTCTTTTACCGCAAACCTATTTTTACCTTGAATGATAATCGTAGTGTTACCATCCGGCAACACTAGCATTTTTATAATTCGGGCAACTGTTCCCGTTTTATACAAATCATCAATCGAAGGTTCTTCCGCTAACGGATTTTTTTGTGCAACAACACCAATAATCCTGTTTCCCTGGTAAGCTTTCTTTACCAACCGAATAGATTTTTGTCTGCCGACAGTAATGGGAATAACTACTCCCGGAAAGAGTACTGTATTTTTTATCGGGAGTATAGAGAGTTGATCCGGAAGATCATCCTGTTTCAGGTCGTTATCCTGCTCGGGGTTGATCATCTGAATGAGATCTTCCGTTTCCTGCTGCACGAATTGTAGGGGCAATGATTTATACATGATTCAATGTCATAATGACACAACAACACTGTAATTAACGCAAAAAATTGATAGGGCGTTAAAAGACAATAGTAGTGCCAAGGAGCCTGCCTGCCGCGCAGGCAGGTTGTAAAAGATGCAAAATTGTTCCAACTTTAAAGGAGGAGTAGTTTTTGAGAAACCAAAGTTTTAGTGAAAAACCATTTTTTTGTCTTCTTTTTAGTTGTTTGTCTGCTCCCGTTAATCACTGCCTCCGCTCAAAAACCGAGTAAGAAATTCAAAAAAGGCGGGGTCATACAGCTTAACGATAGCCTGACAACCTACAGTCAATCTGGCATCTTTGCATTTCCGAATGTGAACGTAGTCAACTTTTATAGAGATACAGATAAGCTTAAACGTCTTGCTCAGCTGGAGGCTTCTTATGCAGAAGAAGAATTATACAAAGAACTGAGAAAATACGTATCCAATTTTGGTGTCCAAAATTTTTCGAAGAATACGTTTATGATTTGGCAGCTCGCCAAGCTCGCACGCAAATATGGAAAAAAAGGAGAAGCGGTATTACTGTATAAACTTGTTCTTAAACATCATCGGGAAGATATTGATGGCGTAAAAGTTCAATATGAATACGATACCCTCATGCGAAACGAAAAAGACTACTACGTTCCGCTTGAACAGTATTACCAATTAGTAGAATTCAGAAGAGAAATTGATACGTTGCGGCCACCGCATGGCGTACTAATTAATATGGGACAAACCGTAAACTCCCCAAAAGCGGATTACGCGCCCACCATTGGAAATGTGGACACACTTTTACTTTTCTCCTCTAAACGGAATGCGCACACACAAAGTCTGGAACGTACGTTTGATGAAGATTTATTTTTCAGTATTCGCCAATATGGAATTTGGATGGATGCTCAGGAGTTTAAGACCATTAATACAAGCTATAATGAAGGCTCTGCATGTTTGAGTCAAGATGGAAAGTATCTTTTCTTCGCTCGATGTAATTCACCAGACTCGCAAGGCAGTTGCGACATTTTTGTAGCGGATCAAGAAACAGGAAAAAATTGGGGTAACGTACGAAACCTAGGGAAAAACATTAACAGTACCTCATGGGATTCGCATCCTTCCTTGTCTCATTCGGGCGATACGTTATTTTTCTCTTCCGATCGGCTCGGTGGATTTGGTTTGGCAGACATTTACTATTCAGTTAAAGGTGCAGATGGAAACTGGCAGAAAGCCAAAAACATCGGGCCGATCATTAATACCCGTAGCAATGAAGTGAGCCCTTTCCTTCATCACAAATTCAATGTATTGTATTTCAGCTCAAACGGTCAGCCGTTGAATTTCGGGGAATTTGATATTTATAAATCATACCAACAGAGTATTGCCTGGGGTGAACCGAAAAACATTGGGCCGCTTGTTAACGGAACGGGAAGTGAAAATTATTTTACCATAGACTCCAAGTCGCAGGAATTATATTATGCCCGCTCGGAAGATGACCCAACTAATTTCGATTTGCACTCCTTTCCGGTACCGATGGGTGCGCAACCGGAAGCTGTTACGCAACTGAAAGGTACTTTAAAAAACAGCCAGACCGGCAAACCTTTTAAAGGCATTGTCTCCATCATTGACCTGGACCACGGTGTGGAGGTCGCTCCAGAATTTCTGAGACCAGATGGAAGTTTTGACTTCGATTTGATCAACAAACGAAACTACTTATTGATCATACAGGGAGATGATTTTTTCCGGATTGAAGAAATTTTCTTTTTGGATGGCGACATGGAAATAAATAAGGAAACAGAACCCATTGAAAGTAAAATTGCATTTCAGTCGCTTGAGTTTGAGAGTGGAAAAGCCAACATTCTTGACTCCATGCATCGGGACCTTGACAAGCTAGCCAATTTTTTAATCGATCATCCACAACTCAAACTCACTATCAGCGGCCATACCGATTCTGAAGGGAAAGCCGATGCAAACTTGAGATTATCCCAGGCGCGGGCCGATGCCATCAAGGCATATTTGGAGTATACATTTAACATTGATCCATCTCGTATCACAGCAATCGGATATGGAGGTACAAAGCCGATAGCAGAGGAAATGTCAGATGATCACCGAAAGCTTAACCGAAGAGTGGAGTTTGAGATTAAGAAAGAGTAGAGACGAATAATTATGCCTCCTTACGTCAATTTTAAAATAGTTTAATAATATCATTCGCGAAAATCAGCACCATCAGGCTCAGCAAAAATACCATTCCCACTTTTTGAGCATTCTCTAAAAACTTATCGGAAGGTTTTCTACGTGAAACAATTTCATATGTAAGGAATACCACATGGCCTCCATCAAGCGCAGGAATTGGCAATAAATTCATAAACGCTAACACCAATGACAGCACGCCCGTTAACGACCAAAAGCGTTCCCAGTCCCACGTTTTTCCAAATGCTTGCATAATACCTATTGGGCCAGACAATGATTCTTTGGGCGACAACACACCTGAGAATATTTTTCCAAATGCCTTTACTTGTGTAGTAAGTGTGGTGAATGCACGCTCAGTTCCCATAGGGATAGATTCAAAAAATCCATATTCGACCTTCCTCTCTGCTACTTGTAAAAATTCTACCGGTGGGGCAGCTGCAAAACCGATTCTCTCCTGATTTTTAAAACTTTCCTTAAACGAAAGTGATTCACTTCCTCTCGCAATGGTGATTGAAATAGAATCCTTTGTAGATTTAACCAAGGGAGCAATCTGATCATGATATTGTACAGACTGTCCGTTAAGTGCTGTAATTAAATCATCTTTTTTCAGTCCTATTTTTTCCGCGATAGTACCCGGTGCTACCTCCCCAACCCGGGGTGAAAATCTGTAATACAGAAAACTTAGTAAGCCTTCTTTCTTATTGAATTTCTGAATAAAATTACCCGGGAGTTGTATATCAATTGTTTGCCCATCACGCTCAACGGTATAATATGCTCCATCTGAGAGAAGTGTTTCAGGTTTGACTAAATCCTGAAAATATTCATAGTCACTTCCGTTTACTTTAATAATCTTATCTCCGGTTTTTAATCCAATACTTTCACCAATTGGCCCAACCTGGAAACCGCCATTTTTATTGATTTCATCTTTCAATAAAAATGTATCGCCAAAAGCATACGTAAGTCCGATAAAAATTATAATACCAACCACTACGTTTACGATAATTCCTCCAAGCATCACAATCAACCGCTGCCATGCCGGCTTGGAGCGAAACTCCCACGGTTGAGGTTCTTTGCTCATCGCTTCGGTATCTAGCGATTCATCAATCATTCCGGAAATTTTTACATAACCCCCCAACGGAATAGCGCTGATGGCATATTCTGTATCGCCTTTCTTAAAAGACCATATTTTAGGCGGGAAGCCAATTGAAAATTGTTCTACACGCATGCCAAAATACTTGGCTGCCAACAAGTGGCCCATTTCGTGTACGGCAACTAAAATTGAAATGCTCAACAGAAGTTGAGCCAGTGAAATCATCCAAGTCATTATTCTAAATTATTTGTTAAACTCCATTACTATTCTACCCCCAACAAAAGATAACCGTCATTTCGAGGGAGGAACGACCGAGAAATCCCCTTTTCAGTTCTGTATAAGGAGATGTCTCACTCTCGTTCGACATGACAGTTCTATATCATTTCCAGCGCTTTTATGCGCGTTTCACAATCCGTGTGTACGTAATCCTCGTATTTAGGATTTGCGATATAATCCATTTTTCCCAGACATCGTTCCACTAACTCCGACATTTCTAAAAAACCAATCCGATCCTTTAAAAACGCATCTACTGCCACTTCATTAGCCGCATTCAGCACGCAGGGCATGTTTCCCCCTTTGTTCAAAGCCTCAAAAGCGAGTGCAAGATTACGAAAAGTTTCGGTATCGGGCTTTTCAAATGTGAGGGCAGGGTAATTTGTAAAATCAAACCGGGGAAAATCTGACTTCAATCTTTCCGGATAAGTCAGGGCAAATTGTATGGGAAGTCGCATGTCAGGTAGTCCCATTTGAGCTTTGATTGAACCATCTTCGAACTGCACCATCGAGTGAATAATGGATTGTGGATGCACCACTACGTCAACTTGTTCTGCCTTCAATCCAAACAACCATTTTGCTTCAATCACCTCAAGTCCCTTGTTCATGAGAGTAGCAGAATCGATGGTAACTTTGGCACCCATTGTCCAGTTAGGATGCTTTAGTGCTTGTGCTTTTGTCACAGATCGGAGCTCTTCAATTTTCCTCCCTCTAAACGGTCCGCCTGAAGCCGTGAGAATAATTTTTTCGATCTTATTATGAAACTCTCCCACGATGCATTGGAAGATTGCCGAATGTTCTGAGTCAACCGGGTAAATATTGATACCTTTTTCACGGGCAAGTTTTGTTATCAATTCTCCGGCTACTACCAATGTTTCTTTATTTGCCAGCGCAATGTTTTTTCCCGCTTGTATGGCATTGATCGTTGGCTTCAATCCTGAATAACCTACCAAAGCCGTTAGTACCAAGTCTATGGAGTCCATCTCCACTACTGATGCGAGAGCCTTTTCTCCTGCATACACTTTAATATTGAGAGGTAGTAGGGCATCTTTTACTTGTGGATAAAGTGCTTCATTGCCGATGACTACCACATTGGGATTAAATTTCTTCGCTTGTTCAATCAGAAGCGGAGCATTATTCTGTGCTGTCAATACTTCTACCTGAAGATCATCCGGATGAGCCGCAATGACCTCCAGAGCCTGAGTACCGATGGAGCCCGTTGAACCAAGTATCGCTATTTTCTTTTCAGAAGTTTTCAAATCAGAGTTTGTATTGAGTTAGCTGGTCAGCAATTTTTCTATCGTTAGACAACCTAGGAACTTTGTTTTGTCCACCCAGTTTGCCCTGCGATTTCATATAATCAATAAAACCATTTTTTTTCAAGCTCGTGAGCTTCAATGTTCTTAAAATATTCCCCTTAATCAGATCATCATAATAAACATTGAGTTGACGTAAATGGTTATCCAACTCTGTAACAAAAGCATTCAAGTTATCTGGGGCGTTCGCAAACTCAACAAACCATTCATGATGAGGCAATCCTTCCGTTGGTGTAACCTGAGGTGCTACCGTGAATTCTACCAACTCTACACCCGGAAATTTCTCCATGGTGAACTTCATCGCCTTCTCAACCTCTTCACCTATTACATGCTCGCCAAAGGCAGAAATAAAGTGCTTGATCCTTCCTGTTACAACAATTCGGTACGGGTTTTTTGAAACAAATTTAATGGTATCCCCTATTGAATATCCCCATAGGCCTGCATTGCTGTTGATGATGAGTGCATAATTTTTTCCTAACTCAACTTCCTCAATACATAACCTCGTTGGATTTTCATTAAAGAATTCTTCAGTCGGAACAAACTCAAAAAATATTCCGCTATTCAACAGCAGCAGCAGGCCGTGTTCGGTCTGTGTATCCTGATACGCAATGAATCCTTCGGAAGCGGGAAAGAATTCGATTGAATCAACTTTCTTTCCAATCGACTCTATTAATTTCGCCCGGTAAGGTTCGAAGTTCACACCTCCGTAGACAAACAATGAAAAATTTGGAAATACATCTTTTATTTTTTTTCCAGTCCGTGCCTGTATCCGATCAAAGTACATTTGCACCCATGGAGGGATTCCTGAAATAAACGTCATATTCGAGCCAAGCGTTTCATCGATAATCCTTTCCAACTTCTCTTCCCAGTCTTGTATGATATTGGTACCATGACTTGGCTTCTGATTCCCCTTGATGTAACCGGGTATTATATGATTGACTATTCCCGACAAACGTCCGGTATTGATGCCTGCTATTTTTTCAAGCTCCGGACTTCCCTGCAAAAAAATAAGATCCCCATCTGCAAAAGAAGCGTTTCCCGTTTCATGGATGTAACTAAGCAAAGCATTTCGTCCGCTGTTTACATGGTTCGGAATAGAATCGTTGGTAATGGGAATATACTTTACACCTGAAGT
>JANNQJ010000394.1:0-3696 GCA_031400675.1 Cyclobacteriaceae bacterium | reverse complement strand
GTTATTGATGACGAAGTGCAGATTAGAAAGCTGCTAACGATAATATTGCAGTCTTTTGATTATCGTGTACTGGAGGCAGCCACTGCAAAGGACGGATTGGTTATGGTTGCCAATCATCCGCCTGATCTGGTCTTGCTCGATTTGGGTTTGCCGGATGCGAGTGGACATGAAGTGCTGCGTAATCTCCGCGAATGGTTTAGCAATCCCATCATCATACTGTCGGTGCAAAGCAGCGAAGATGATATTATTAAAGCCCTCGACAATGGCGCAAGCGATTATCTGGTGAAGCCATTCCGTACTGGTGAATTGCTGGCGCGCATCCGTTCTGCTTTGCGAAAGGCATCTGCAGAAGAAAATGTACCAGTAGTTGAATTTGGAGATTTGTCAATGGATTTTGCCGCACGAACTGTAAAGAAAGGAGATGTTGTTATTAAACTTACAGCAACAGAATATACACTACTTGCTTTGATGGCAAAAAACGAAGGTAAGGTACTCACTCATCAATATGTATTGAACCAGGTGTGGGGACCAAGTTATCGAAATGAATCTCAGTATTTACGTGTGTTTATAGCTCAACTCAGAAAAAAAATTGAAATAGATCCTAACCGGCCATTACACATCATTACAGAGTCTGGTGTCGGCTACCGGTTTGTAGCAAAATAATTCACAATAAAATTCAAAAAAATGAAATCGAAAATTTCTTCGAACAGGATTACTATTGCCTCTTTACTCGTGACGCTAGGTATTATTTATGGTGACATAGGCACAAGTCCATTGTATGTATTGAAGGCCATCATAGGTGAAAAACCAATTGATGAAGTGCTAGTATTGGGAGGCATATCATGTATCTTCTGGACATTAGTTTTTCAAACAACTCTCAAATACATCGTGTTGACGTTGATGGCGGACAACCAGGGTGAGGGTGGCGTATTTTCTTTGTATGCCTTAGTGAGACGATATGGCAAGCACCTGGTTATTCCTACCATACTTGGTGCTACAACTTTATTAGCCGATGGAATTATCACACCCCCCATTTCAGTTGCATCGGCAGTTGAGGGATTAGAAATTGTTATCCCCGCCCTTCCTACTGTGCCAATTGTTATTGTGATTCTTTCATTGCTTTTTTTCTTCCAGCGATTTGGCACTCAACGTGTAGGCAGTATGTTTGGCCCGATCATGGTCATTTGGTTTACTATGTTATTCGTGCTGGGACTTAGTCAGATCATTCAATTTCCATTGGTGATTTCTGCTTTGAATCCAGCTTACGCGTATAAGTTGCTAATACTTTATCCGCAGGGATTCTGGCTATTAGGTGCTGTTTTTTTGGCCACAACAGGAGCAGAGGCATTGTACTCCGACCTTGGCCACTGTGGACGAAAGAACATAAGAATTACCTGGGCATTTGTCAAAGTAGGTTTATTAACCAACTACATGGGACAGGCTGCCTGGCTTTTGCAGCAAGGTGAACCTTTGCTTAATGGCAGGAACCCCTTCTATGAAATCATGCCAACCTGGTTTTTGATTCCGGGAATTGTAATTGCTACTGCTGCTGCGATCATTGCATCACAGGCGCTGATCAGTGGCTCCTTCACGCTAATCAGTGAAGCGATGAGTTTAAATTTTTGGCCACGTGTTACTCTGCGCCAGCCAACCGAACTGAAGGGTCAAATTTATATACCCAGTGTAAATACCATACTTTGGATTGGATGTATTCTGATGATTGTATACTTTCAAAGTTCAACGAACATGGAAGCAGCTTATGGGTTTTCAATTACCATAGCAATGATGATGACAACTATCCTGCTCGCCTACTTTATGCTTTATATAAAGAAGTGGAATGTTTTTTTGGTGATAGGTATCCTGATTATTTTCGGAACTATTGAACTCTCTTTTTTTATTACAAATGTGGTAAAGATAAAAGAACGATGGATGTTTTTGTTTTTTGAGTTATTCATTTTTATGGTGATGTACGTTTGGTTTTACGCTCGCAAAATCAATAATCGTTTTGTAAAGTTTGTTGAACTAGGTAAGTATACATCACTTATAAATGAACTAAGTAAAGATGACAACCTTCCTAAGTTTGCAACCCACCTCATTTATCTGACTAAAGCTGACCACCGTGAGCAGGTGGAAGAAAAAATCATCAAGTCCATTTTCTCAAAAAAGCCAAAACGAGCTGATGTGTATTGGTTCTTACATATTCATCGGACGGATGAGCCTTATACGATGAACTATGAAGTAACAGAGTTAGTAGATGACAAAGTAATAAAGGTCACCATCAATCTTGGGTTTCGAGTTCAACCACGATCTGAATTGTTCTTTAAAAAAATCGTGAAAGAACTGGTAGCCAACAAGGAGTTGAATCTCCATATCCGACCTGACGGTTCAAAAAAATATAATTCGTAACACGATTTCAAATTTGTTGTGATTGAAAAATTCCTGTCGGTGGAAAATGAATTCACATTGAAAGAAGGATTGCTACTTACTGGCTATTTCTACTTGAAACATTTTGGCCAAAGTGATGAGAAGGCATTTGGGTTGGATAAAAGCGATGTTGTAATTGAACAAATACCGTTGGTTTATCACCTCGCTGAAAAAGTTGAACTTACTCGAAAAATTATTTGATAAGCTTATCATTAATTTATAAACTATTGCTGCCAGGAATGAAATAGATCAGCTAACTATCATTATTTTAAATCTTATATTGTATTTTGATAATCAGCTAACTATGAAAGAAACTTTAATCTGCTTGACTATCATTTGTATTTCTATTGGAGTAACAGAGGCACAGGTAAGTGATCAGAATGATAAAGATACTACCGATTTTGATTATCAGGGTAAGGTTACAGTTGGTGGACACCTCGACACCTACTATGGTTATGATTTTAACCGACCTGCCTCCGGAGACCGACCCTATTTTTTTTCCATGGCACGCCATAATGAAGTGAACATTAATCTGGCTTATGTGGATCTGAAATACCGCGCTTCACGCCTGCGTGCTCGCTTCATGCCAGGGTTTGGCACGTACGTTAATTTAAATTATGCCGCAGAGCCAGGGTCTTTAAAAAATATTATAGAAGGTAATATCGGAGTTAAAATTTCAGCCACTAAAAATATTTGGATAGACGTAGGCGTGCTGGGCTCTCCCTATACCAATGAGAGCGCCATCTCCAAGGATCATTTGATGTATTCACGTTCGTTTGCGCCTGAATATGTTCCCTATTATTTGTCAGGTGTTAAGCTTTCCATGCCGTTGAGTAAGAAAACCAATCTCTACGTATACCTTCTGAATGGCTGGCAACAAATTGTGGATCAAAACAAAGGAAAATCAATAGGAACACAAATCGAGTATCGGCAAAATGATTTCTGGGTGATCAATTGGAATACCTATGTTGGAGATGAACGTTCTTCAACAGCCCCTCAAAATAGAACCCGGTATTTTTCAGATGTTCATTTCATTTACTCAAAAGATAAGATGTCGGCCACTGGCTGTGTATATGTCGGAGTTCAACAAATACAGAATACGAACAACTCCATAAGCTCAGGCAAATGGTGGCAAGCGAATTTGATTGGACGGTATAGTTTTACAAATAAGGTCTCGCTATCTGGTAGGATTGAATATTTCAGTGACCCAAAGAGTGTGATGATTACGCCTATAACGAATGTTTCAGGATTCAGCTCATACAGTTCAGGACT
>JANNQJ010000393.1:0-5533 GCA_031400675.1 Cyclobacteriaceae bacterium | reverse complement strand
TACTTCTTTCGTTATTTCCTGGAGGGAGGGGACGTCTTTTTGGTTTCTCAGGCGATTCAAGAGGCTTTGGAAGGATTTCAATGGGTCTTGATCCTGGATATTGATAAGATTTAAGTCAGCCAATTCCTGTAGGATTTTCTTGGCTTTTTTGTTGACGATCTCGATTCTTAACGTTTCCATACCTCAAATATACGTTTCTTCATGAACTTAACTTCCGAAGCCCTGAACTCAAAAGGGCATGATTTCTCAATCGAAGGATTTTTTAAAATGACCGCGAGCGAATGACCGGCAACGCTAGCATATAAGCAGTGGCGGGAGTTCGAAGCTGAATATGTCTAGCGTTAGCCGAGCGTTGAACGAAGATAAATATTTAAAACTTACACTATGCCCCGCCATTGACTATATGCATGTTGCCGGCTGGTGCCCTACGGCTTCAGTTCCCTTGAGCTATGATATACGGTCAGGATGTTTATTTGATTGGGCGAAATTACTTCGTAGATGATTCGATAATTTCCTTCAATCAATTCCCTCAGTGTTTCCTCATTCTTTTCAGGAACAATTCATCCACTTAGCGGAAAGGTCTTTAGGATATCAGTTCGTTCAAAAAGCTTCTTGACAGTCAGTTTTGCGTAGCTCTCCGAATTCTCAGCGATGCAATCCCCAATGTCTCCCAGGTCATTAATCGCTTGGTCCGTCCAAATTAGCTTAACCATTTGTTGAGCTTTGCCCTTGCCTGGTCTTCGGTATTGATTTTGCCGGCTTGGACATCCTTTCTGCCTTTTTCCATTTTTTCAATCACAATCAGTCTTTCCACGATTTCGTCTATCGAGACTTCATCGGGTAGGTGGGAAATTGATTCGATTATTGCAGATTTTTTCATTTCCTGACGATTTTGAATTCAATTTAGCTAAATGGGGAACCAATTGAAAGGGCACTTGCCGGCAACGTGTATGTTTGCGCAGTGGTGCGATTTCGAAGCCGCGTCCTGTCCCACGAAACCAAACGTGGAACGAAGATAAACACTTTGAGTCACACGTTACCGCACCATTGCGCAAACATTTTGTTTTCTGCGTGTCTATGAATTTGGGAGGTCACTTGATTAATGGTGAGTCATTAATAACGATTTCCTATTGTCACTGATGGCATAGACTCTTGAATAACAGCCATGTCATCTTTTGTTATTTCCACATTAAAGGCGCCTAAATTCTCCTCGAGACGTTGAACTTTTCTTGTTCCCGGAATAGCCACAATTTCATCGTTTTTGCTCAGCACCCAAGCAAGAGCAACTTGAGCTTTGGATACTTTTTTGCCTTGTGCGATTTGCTCTATGACTTCCACAAATTTTAGATTTTCCTTTATGGCTTCGTCTGTAAAGCGAGGAAGTGTAAGTCGCCAATCACTTGCTTCTAAATCTGCTCGACTTTTGATTGCTCCTGTTAAGAATCCCCGACCAAGAGGACTATATGCAACAAAGGTGATTCCGAGTTCTTGACATACATCCAAAATCTCTTGTTCTGGTTCTCGGCTCCAAAGTGAATATTCGGTTTGAAGGGCTGATATAGGATGAATCGCGTGCGCTCTACGAAGTGTTTCAGCATTAACTTCAGAAAGTCCTATGTATTTTACCTTTCCTTGTTTAATCAAATCACTAACGGCACCAACAATTTCTTCAATTTCCACTTTTGGGTCTTGCCGATGCATGTAATACAAATCAATTGTATCAACTCCTAAATTTTGAAGACTCTGTTCGCAAGCTTGTCTTATATATTCTGGTTTGCCGTTTAGTCCAAAAAATTCACCATTGGGCCCTCTCATCACGGCAAACTTGGTGGCTAAAATTATATCACTCCACCGTCCTTTAAATGCTTTTCCCAATAGTCGTTCATTGGCTCCCCAACCATACATGTCGGCTGTGTCGAAAAAATTAACGCCCAGGTCGATGGCTTTATGCAATGCATTCATTGATTCTTCTTCGTTAAAAGAACCATAGAACTCTGACATACCCATACAGCCAAGTCCAATTCTATTAACTTTTAGCGTACTATGTCCTAATATTGTTGTTTGTTTCATTGTTTTAAAAATTATTGTCTGTCGTCTTCTTTGGCGGATAGGTCATACATATTCGTCTTAAAGCTTACTGCCAACCTTTGTGTTTGCGCAGTGGTGGGCTTTCGAAGCCACCACTGTCCGCGTGGGTAAACGTTGAACGAAGATAACACTTACAGCTTAGACGTCACCCCACCATTGCGCAAACATTTTGTTGAACTAAACCTTCGGTGGTTTATTGTGCGCTCTTGCAAAACAATGCGAGACTTACTAACATTTACTAAAAACTAATTCCGGTACGCGATTGAGACGTGCTCGGATATCAACTTAGTCACCTTCCATTCATGGACTCCGATAGAATACCCAATATTAAGGAGTCTGCAGAACCACCGAAGCTTCAGTTCAACACAGGCTTACAGCGAAGCCAGCCACCCGCTTGCCCTTCGGCTTCGTTTAAGCCTTAATTGTTGGCAGTAGTAGGGCCCTTCTCCACACTTCATTCGTAGCCTTGTATTTTGTCCCCTGTTAATTGTCACCTTTCTTTATAAGTCAGACGTGCGGTGGGGCATTTTTCATTGCCTACTTCCTCCAGTTATACTACACTGAGCACACTCTTTGCCTGGCTTGGGATGTGGGCTGTATGTGTGGCCTAGCAATGTGTGTGCGGTATAGTCTCATCCCCCATGCTATAATGATGTGAAAATCTAAATTATGCGCTACGTAAAGCCTCTACTGGATTACCCAATGCGGCTTTGATCGCCTTATAGGAAATGATACTTAAGGAAATAGTGAGCATGACTAAAGCAGGAATCACAAAAATCGATGGATTCAGTTGAGTATGATAAGGATACTCATTTAGATATTGCTCCATAAGATAATATGCGATAGGACTACCAATAAAAATTGAATAAATTATTAGGCGTGTAAAATCTTTACACAATAAGATAGTCAATCCGCTGATAGTCGCGCCCATCACTTTCCGCACGCCAATTTCTTTTGTCCGTCTTTCGGTTGAAAAAGAAGCAAGGCCAAACAAACCTAAACACGAAATGAGAATGGCAATACCAGTAAAATATTTTGCTAATGTGGCTATTGTCAATTCCGTCTTAAATTGTTTTTCAAACTCACGATCGACAAAACTAAACTGAATAGGGAAACCAGAAGCGTATTTTTTATACAGGACCTTGCAATATTCAAGTGAAGGGATAATGGATCCCGCCTTGTATCGAATAAATATTCGATGTTTCTCTGCATCGCCAGAGGCAATTTCAATAGTAAACGTTGTTGGATGCATTTGCTCCTTCATGCTCAGGTTGTAAAAATCTTCAATGACGCCAATGATTTGATATTTCGTTCCTTCCACTTCGAGGAGTTGACCAATGGGATTGCTACCTCCAATGCGATTGGCAGCCTCTTCTGTTATGATGATGTTGGTGCTGTCGGAAGGAAATTCATGTGAAAAATTACGTCCTTTCAAAAACTTAAACCGCATCGTTTCCAGGTAATCGTAATCACAGCCTACTCCATTAAAATAAGTATCATCATCAGGTGATTTACCATTCCAGTTGTAGTAGTCATATCCATTAATTTCCATAGGATCACAATCCGCACGAGAAATTGATTCGATTAGTGGATTCTGCAACATCTCATTTCGGAAAGCATCGTAGTTTTTTGAGATATCCTCATTCGGTTCAATGGTTATCACATTGCTCTTATCATAACCAAGATTGGTATTGCGCATATAGTCAATCTGTTTACTGACTACAATTGCTGCAATAAAAATAACCATGGATAATCCAAATTGAAATACAACTAAAGCTCTTCGCAATGAAGCACCACTAAAAACAGCTTGCAAGTTCCCTTTCAGCACAGAGGCTGGGCGAAATGAAGAAAGAAAAAATGCAGGATAACTTCCCGCAATGAGACCCGTTAGCAACGCAATTCCAATCATGCTTCCGCTAATGACAGGATTCATGTAATCGACTATGATCTGTTTTTCTGTGAAGCTATTGAAAAGTGGCAGTAGCAAATGAACAATCAATATAGCAACGGCCATGGATAGAAAGGAGAGCAAAATTGACTCCATCAGAAATTGACGTATCAGCACCTGGCGTGAGGCGCCTGCAACCTTTCGTATCCCTACTTCGCGTGAACGATTCATGGACCGTGCCGTAGATAGGTTCATGAAATTGATGCAGGCAATAATCAAAATAATGATTGCTACAACGGTAAAGGAAATTACATAGTTGATCCTTCCACCCGATTGTTTACCGTTAACAAAGCTATCATGCAAATGCCAATCCAGCATAGAAAAAAGAAAGGGAGGTGGCGGTGGTGAAGACGATGGTTTAGCATGCTTTTGGATAAACTCTGCAATTTTCAGATCCGTCACTGGCTTGTTATCCTTATTATTCAGCTTTACTAGGGTAAATTGCCATCCGCTTTCACCATCATATTGTTGTACTAAATTTCTAGGATCACTTTCAATATAGATTTGAAAAGGAATAATGAATTCAAATTTTTCTGTCGTGTTTTCAACGAGGTCTTCAAATACGGCAGTAACGGTTACATCTTGTTGATTATTGAACCGGAAAGTTTTTCCTAGAGCATTCGCTCCTTTAAAAAACTTATTGGCCATTTTCCTGGAGATCGCCACTGAATTATTGTCGGGAAGCGTGTGAAGAATATTCCCTTCAATAAGTTTAATATTGAGTACTTCGAAAATGGTTGCATCTGCATAATCTCCCGATTCATAGTTCGATGTTGTCCCGTATGTAAATAATTTTGTGCTAGCCCAAGTCGCTCTCGCGGTTTGCTTTATCTCTGGGATTTCATTTTTCAATGCCTCTCCGAGAAGTCCGTGTGTCCAGTGGTCCGTTGTAATTCCCTGGTCTATGTGGCTATAGTTCCACATCAATTTATATACTCTTTCATTGTCCGCGTGATAACGATCATAACTCATCTCATCCATCACCCATAGAAAAATGAAAATGCTGCAGGTTAGTCCAAGCACCAACCCGGAAACGTTGATGACAGAATATATGGGATGTCTTAAGAAATTCCGTAATGCAATAATCAAATTATTACGTAACATAGTCCATACTTTATGTGTGTAATATACTAAACAAGATGGACTTTTGCCGATGTATTGATTCCACGAGTCTAGAAGAGTAGCGTAGATAAGATTTGGATTTGGCTCTTGCCATAGCTTTGGTGTCGCGGTGGGTTTGAGCGGTTATGGCATGTGCCAAAGGCGCAGGGCAATTTGGAAGAGAATCTTTTTAAAATGTGAAGGGTCGGCCATTCTTTTCTCTGTTGTTGTCCAGCGTATTACTTTTCGAAGTCCAAGTTGTCTCGAAGTCGTTCACTTGTCCCTGTGAGAAATCTTTGTTGGTGGAGTGTCACCCGTCAAATGACCAAATTGTCCGGGCCCTATTACTGCCAACCTTTAGATTTAAATCATGATTAACTTACTAAAGAAAAAGAG
>JANNQJ010000392.1:0-2005 GCA_031400675.1 Cyclobacteriaceae bacterium | reverse complement strand
TTGCCTCCGGCAAAGAAGCTCAGCGCACCTTCGAAACCTGCAGCAAACCCGACTATCGTGAAAAACTTGCAGAGGAGTTGAAGGAAGTACGCGAAAGCGAACTGTGGCAGGCTGGGGCCGCTGTGCGAAAGCTGCGTCCGGAGAAACAAGAAGTAGAAGCCAGCATGATCAATTGATAGATGGTTTCAACTTTTGCTCAACATATCGACATCAATAAAGCGTACGCTGGTTTAAAGAACGTAGTGTTGAAAACTCCGTTGCAGTTTCATCGCAAACTTTCTGAAAAATTCGGGGCTGAGATTTATCTGAAACGCGAGGACCTTCAGGTGGTGCGTTCTTATAAAATTCGCGGTGCGTATAACCTGATCAGCAGTCTGAGTGATCAGGATCGCAAGCAAGGGGTTGTATGTGCTAGTGCTGGCAACCATGCCCAAGGTGTAGCCTTTTCATGCAAGGCCCTCAATATTCACGGAGTCATTTATATGCCTGCTATCACACCCAAACAAAAAATCAACCAGGTAAAAATGTTTGGCGGTGATCATATCGAAATTGTATTGATCGGTGACACCTATGATGAATGTCAGCAACATGCTATTCAATTTTGCCGGGAAGAACAGAAAGTATTCATCCCTCCTTTTGACCATCCGCTTATTGTTGAGGGCCAAGGAACCCTAGCGAAGGAAATAGTGGAAGAGCTTAGTGGTATTGATTTTCTTTTTGTGCCCGTTGGAGGTGGAGGACTTTGTGCAGGTGTTGGTCAGTATCTCAAAACCTACTCACCTCAAACAAAGGTAATTGGGGCTGAGCCATTGGGAGCGCCTTCTATGAAGGAAGCCCTTCGTGCAGGCAAGCCCGTAATATTGGATAAGATTCAGAGGTTTGTTGATGGCGCCTCCGTAAAAAAAGTAGGAGACTTTACCTTCGAACTTTGTAAAAATATTTTAACAGACATGTTACTGGTGCCAGAGGGAAAAGTCAGTACCACTATTTTACAGCTGTACAATGAAGATGCTATAGTAGCCGAGCCAGCCGGTGCATTATCCATTGCTGCACTTGATCAATATGCAGATCAGATTAAAGGCAAAAAGGTAGTGTGTGTTCTGAGTGGAGGTAACAATGACATCGATCGTATGCAAGAGATCAAAGAACGTTCTCTTTTGCACGAGGGCCTCAAGCATTATTTCATTGTTCGATTCGCACAACGTCCAGGTGCTTTAAAAGAATTTGTCAATCACATTCTGGGACCTACTGATGATATTGTTCGTTTTGAGTTTATTCAAAAACACAACAAAGAAACCGGCCCGGCTTTAATTGGTATTGAAGTAAAAATCGCGCATGATTTTAATTCATTGATTAACCGCATGGATGAGCACAAACTCAACTATACACTGGTGAACCAACAAGAGAACTTGTTTGAGTATTTAGTATAACGATTAACAAACGATTGCAGGATCATAAAGAAATAATTTTTCACTAAAACATTGCTTACTACTCGCTGAACTCATTACTTAGTTAAATCAAATGCAAAAGCAACCGACCATAGTACTTCACAACGCTACCATCTATGGCGGTGCATTCATTTCTCCTGTAGTGATGACAACTACAACAACCATTACGGGGTAACCCGTCAGCACAACCATATCGCCCAGCATGTATGCTGTTTCCAGGAAGCAGTAATTGAATTATCTCATTCATTTCTCTTTACAACATCGTCCTGTTATGAAAATTTTAAAGTTTGGTGGCTCATCGGTAGCCACTCCTGAAAGAATAAAGTCAATCCTCGAAATTGTAAAGCCACGCTTACAGGAGGAGGTTGCTTTCGTGTTTTCTGCTTTTGGAGGAGTAACCGACCAACTCATTCAATTGAGTCAACTTGCTGTAGCAGGAAAAGTTGAGTACAGACAAAAATTAGAGCACCTGGAAAAAAGACACTTAGATGCAGTGCGCGAGTTGACAAGTGTTGCTACGCAAAGTACCATACTCGCTCAGGTAAAAATTCAAATGA
>JANNQJ010000391.1:0-19250 GCA_031400675.1 Cyclobacteriaceae bacterium | reverse complement strand
CTACATTGAAGCACGACTTTCCAAGTTTGCGCTTGATGTTGTTTATAATCCCCAGACTACCGATTGGCAATTGTCGTATGATGGTCGCAAGAAGGAACCTGTTACACTTCCTGTAAAGTTTCCGTTGCTGTTGGCGCAGGGTGTAGAAGGTATTGCTGTCGGACTTTCCACGAAAATCCTTCCGCATAACTTTTGCGAACTGATCAAAGCATCCATTGATGCACTCAAAGGGAAGAACACAAAAATCTACCCTGATTTCCCTACAGGAGGTATTGCAGACTTCTCTGAGTACAACCAGGGGCTACGTGGAGGCAAGATTAAAGTAAGAGCCAAGATCGACATCAGTGATAAGAAAACGCTGATCATTAAAGAGATACCGTTCTCTACAACAACAACTTCTTTGATGGAGTCCATCGTGAAGGCGAGTGAGAAGGGGCAGATCAAAGTGAAGCAGGTGGTGGACAACACAGCTAAGAATGTGGAGATCCAAATCCATCTGCAGCCGGGCCAGTCTCCTGAGATTGCATTGGATGCCTTGTATGCGTTCACGGATTGCGAAATCAGCATTTCACCTAACTCCTGCGTGATTGTGGAGGACAAGCCCCGGTTCATGCCGGTGGGCGAGATCCTGAAGTACAACACAACACAGACTGTTAAACTTCTCAAGCAAGAGCTTGAAATTCGAAGAGATGAATTGATGGAGAAAATCCTGTTCTCATCTCTAGAAAAAATATTCATTGAAAACCGCATCTATCGCGACATTGAAGAAGCTGAAAGTTGGGAGGAGGTTATTACCAAGATCGATAAAGGGTTAAAACCTCACAAGAAGAAATTCTATCGCGAAATCACCCGTGACGATATTATCCGGTTAACGGAAATCAAGATCAAGCGTATTTCACGTTACGATTCATTCAAGGCGGATGAATTGATGCGCGACCTTGAAAAAGAATTAAAAGAAACGCTTCATCATTTGAAGCATTTGACGGATTACGCCATTGCCTACTACCAGAACCTATTAAATAAATACGGTAAAGGACGAGAACGTAAAACGGAAATCAAGAGCTTCCAGTCGGTGGCGGCTACGGAAGTAATTGCTATTAACCAGAAATTATATGTGAACCTCGAAGATGGCTTTGCCGGATACGGACTGAAGCGTGATCAATACATTTGTGATTGTTCTGAGCTTGACGATATCATTGCCATCCGCAGAGATGGGAAGGCATTTATTTCCCGTATTAAGGAAAAGGTGTTTATGGGTAAGGGAATTAAATACATCGGTGTATGGAAGAAAGGTGATGACCGCATGGTGTATAACCTGATCTATACGGATGGCAAGAGTGGAAAAGGTTTTGTGAAACGATTCACCATGCCGGGTGTGATCCGCGATAAAGAGTATGATTTAACACAAGGACATCCAAATTCAATTATCCATTATGTGAGCGGAAACCCGAATGGTGAAGCCGAAGTGGTGGAGGTGAAGCTTTCACAATCCAGCACCGCACGTAAGAAAGTATTTGAATATGATTTTTCTGAACTTGAAATAAAAGGAAAAGGATCACGCGGTAACACACTGACCAAATACCCGATCCGTAAAGTAGATTTCCTGCAGGCTGGAACTTCTACGCTGAGCAAGCTCGACTTGTGGTACGATGCCGATTCAGGCAGACTGAATAAAGAGAAGCGCGGCAAATACATTGGTAAGTTTGATGCCGATGATCAGATCATTGCATTCATGCGCAACGGCTCATACAAGATCACCAGCTACGAAGTAACAAACCGTTATGAGCCTGACAAAACTCTCGCGGTGGAGAAATTCAATCCGAAGAAGCCGATCTCAGCTATTTATGTAGATGGCGATAGCAAGCAATACATGGTGAAGCGCTTTTTGATTGAGACCAGTACCGCAGACAAGGAGTTTGGCTTTATTTCTGAAAGCATTGGTTCGAGCCTGAAGATTGTTACTACATCAGAAACGCCCGAAGTGGAGATGGAAGTGATGAAAGGAAAAGGCAAGGACAAAACGACTGAAACCATTAACCTCGAAGACCTCATTGATGTGAAAGGCTGGAAGGCCCTTGGCAACCGCCTCAGTCAATATAAAGTGACGAAGGTCAGTCTCACGGAAGAGCAGGAAGATACTGGCCTGGAAGAAGGTGATGACGATAACGAGCTTATCGAGGCGACCGAAACCGGAAAGGGTTCTCAGTCGTCAAAAAAAAAAGAGCCGGAGCCCCCAGTCAACGTGGAGGGGCAAGCGGGCCTCTTCGCGGAGCCAGCAAAGCCAAAAGGCCAGCAGCAAAAAGCAGCCCCTCAAAAGCCAAAAGTCAAAGCCGAGCAAGCGGACCTCTTCGGGGAAAAGCCAAAGCAAAAGGAAAAAGCGGAAGTAAAGCCGCCAAAGCCAAACGGAAATAAGCCGAAGAAAGATAAAGGTTCAGATCAGGCGTTTGGTGTGGGGGAGACGATTGAGTTGGAGTTGTGACTTTTAGGAAATTTTAGGTATTAGGCCTTCCGCATATTTCAATAGAATAGAAATAACAGCGACAATTATGCTTATTAGTAAGCCAAGGTAGAAGTTTTTTGTTTTGGTTACTCGTTCAAGCTCCTTTTCTGTCTGTTCTAAATTAATTTTTAAATAATTTTCTATTTTTTCATTTGGGCTAGATATTATCGAGTCTTGTATTTCCTTAAGTTTAGATAAATGATGAATACTTAGATCCCATTCTGAAAGTCTATGATAGTTATTTTTAATTACTTTTATTGACTCGATTTCGTCTTCATCCATTTCATTCAATTGATCTACGTTTGTATTTTTAATGACGCCATATATTTTAAGAGTGTTATTATTTTCAGTCAGATTTTCTACTTCAGATTTTAAACTATCAATATCACTTTGAATCATTTCGCTCCTTTCTTTTGGATTAGGAAGACTAAGGTGAAGTAAAAGGCTTTCTAATACCTGTTTTCTTTTCAGTACTGTGTTCTTCAAGTAGTTTTTATGATTCTGAACACCAATGAAATATGGTATTATACGGAAAATAGAGAAGAGGAAAAATGGAATTAGAATAATTAGATAGCTGGAGTTTCCACTGTATTTGGTTGGGATTAAACCTGGAATAGATAAAATTGGGATACATAACCAAATTGACGCTATCAAGGCACCAGGTAAGCCTTGGGTTATTGAGTCATTTCGTAGATCATCATCAAGACGCGGAGAAGTAATGAATTGAAGCGCGGTATGAATTTGTAATAAGTAAGAAATGATTAGAGGTAAAATAAATGTGATAATAGCAGATAGTACTTTTATCTCGGTACCATAGATCGGGAAAATGAAAAATAATATTAAGCCACCTACCCAAAAAAGTAATAAGAACAATCCAAAAGTAGGAAGGATTTTAGTTTTCCAAGGCTCAGAATAGTGCTCTTGAAAAAGAACTAATAGTGTTTGAATACGAATTTTCTCTTTTTTTTCCTTGAGAGAAAGACCAACTATCGACTCAGCAATTAATATCCACAGAGCACTGATAACAATACTTACAAGGGAAATGGTAATTAATGCTGTGATTGGAAATACTGAACTAATCACAGCAAATAAAAGATACATCAGGACAACAATTGCAAACTGTCCAATTGAAATTTTGATAAGATTTCTCTTTCCAGTTAGTACGGCTTTTTTAGTGAGTTTGTCAGTTTTAAAGGCTACAATAAGTAGGATTATTAAAAGCAAGATATAGATGCCTCCAATTATTAATTTTTGATAGAGTATTTCCAAGTCATTAAATCCATCAATCATTTAGCTTGGGATTGGATTTTCAAATATCATGATATTTGCCAGAATTATTATCTGTTAACTCATAATCATAGTTACCTCTTAAACTTCTCCTTCAACAACGCCAACTTCTCTTCCATGCTCATCTCTTTCTCTACTGGCTTTGGTTTAGAGGGCTTAAAATCGCGTCTAGGAGCTGATGAAGATTTAGCGTTCGGTTTACCTCGCCCGGCTTCTCCGGTCGGGCGTGCTTTCGGTGCAGATTTATGTTGCGGAACCTGATCGGCAAATGGGTTGGCCTTCATGGAAAGTCCGATGCGCTTGCGCGGAACATCTACTTCCACTACCGTAACTTTTACTTTCTGCTGAACGCTAACCGCTTCTTTTGGGTCTTTGATAAACTTGTCGGCCAGGTGGCTGATGTGAACCAAGCCATCCTGGTGAACACCAATGTCTACAAACGCGCCAAAGTTCGTTACGTTCGTTACAATGCCCGGCAGGCTCATACCAATTTTTAAATCGGCAATGGTGTTCACACCATCGGTGAAGCTGAATACTTCAAACACTTTTCGTGGATCGCGGCCCGGCTTTTCCAGTTCGGTAACGATATCTGTTAAGGTTGGTAAACCGGTTTTTTCGGTGATGTATTTTTTCAGATCGAGTTGCTTGCGCAATTCGGTGTTGGTCATTAAGTCTTTGATGGAACAATTCAGGTCCTTCGCCATCTGGTTTACGATGCTGTAACTTTCCGGATGGACAGAACTTGCATCCAACGGATTTTCTGCTTCGTGAATGCGCAGGAAACCTGCGGCCTGTTCAAATACTTTTTCACCAAAGCGGGCTACTTTCATCAAGCCATCACGGTTTTTAAACGGTCCGTTTTGGTTTCGGTACTCGACAATATTTTTTGCCAACGCAGGACTTAATCCGGAAACATAGGAGAGGAGTTCTTTGCTGGCGGTATTCACTTCCACACCAACCGAGTTCACGCAACTGATTACTACATCATCCAGGCCTTGTTTTAATTTAACCTGGTCTACATCGTGCTGGTACTGACCTACACCAATGGATTTTGCGTCAATCTTTACAAGTTCTGCTAACGGATCAACCAAACGTCTGCCAATCGAAACAGCACCGCGCACGGTAACATCTTTATCCGGAAATTCTTCGCGCGCTACATCTGATGCTGAGTATACAGAGGCACCACTTTCGTTCACCATCACAATGATGATCTTGTTTGGAAGTCCGAGAGCCTTTACAAACGATTCGGTTTCACGGCTGGCGGTTCCGTTACCAATCGCAATAGCTTCAATCGCAAATTTTTCACACAAGCTCTTCACTAACACGCCTGCCTTAACAGCTTCACGTTGTGGCTCGTGTGGGAAAATCACATCGTGATGAAGGAGTTTACCTTGCTTGTCAAGACAAACAACTTTACACCCGCTGCGAAAACCAGGATCAAGCGCCAATACATTTTTTTGTCCGAGCGGTGCTGACAGTAAAAGTTCTTTTAAGTTGGAAGCAAAAACTTTGATCGCTTCTTCATCCGCTTTCATTTTTGACTCCATCCGAATTTCAGTTTCCAGGGAGGGGCGGAGTAATCGTTTATAACTGTCTTTAACAGCAAGCGAAACTTGTTCGGAGGCTAAATTTTTATCCTTTACAAACTGATGTCCCAATAAACTTACTGCGGATTCTTCTTCCGGAATCATATCCAGCGCCAGAATGCTTTCTTTTTCGCCTCTGCGCAAAGCAAGTAAACGATGGGATGGAGCTTTCGCAATAGGCTCTGTCCACTCGAAGTAGTCTTTGAATTTCTGACCTTCTGTTTCTTTGCCTTTCAATACTTTTGAGGTTACAGTACCTTCCGTCCAAAATAATTCACGAAGTCTTTTGCGTGCATCCGGATTTTCACTCACCCATTCAGCAATGATATCACGCGCGCCATCAAGCGCTTCCTGTAAATCGGCAACTCCTTTTTCGGTGCTGATGAAACCCTTTGCAAAATCATCCAGGTTGAACTTCTCCTGTTCGAATATCTTTTGTGCGAGAGGTTCCAGTCCTTTTTCTTTGGCTACACTTGCACGGGTTTTACGTTTCGGTCTGTAGGGCAAGTAAATGTCTTCCAGTTCTGCCAGTGTTTGTGCTTTTACAATTAGTCCCATCAACTCTGGTGTGAGTTTGCCCTGCTTTTCGATGGAGCTGATGACAGCCTCCCTGCGTTTATCCAGTTCACGCAGTTGATCAATGCGGTCGCGGATGGTGGCAATCATCACCTCGTCCATGCTTCCGGTCATCTCTTTCCTGTATCGGGATATGAAAGGTATCGTTGACCCGGCAGCCAACAGTTCGGCCAGTGCGCGAACATATTTTAGGGGTTGCGATAATTCCTTCGAAATTTGATCCGTCCAGCGTGCGAGATTCTCTTGTTCCATAATTCTAAAGCAGGCTGCAAAAGTAAGAGAAGGTTTTTTAGTTACAATAGATTGTGTTGTGGAACTTTAACTATGATTTTTTTTGATTTTCTTATTGGCATTAATTTTCCATACGTCAGTTGCCGCCAAATCCACTCCATTGGTCCGAACCGGAAATAGGTTAGCCATAGTTTACTGAGCATCACTTGTACCGTAAAAACAACTACAGCAATAGGAATAAAAATCGTAGGACCAAACTTTGCACCCAATCCAAAGCCAATTCCATAGTACAGCGTAATGGCGATTACCGTTTGCATGAGATAGTTGGTGAGCGCCATTCGTCCGGCAGGCGCAAAGATCATCAAACGTTTTTTCCAGGTTGGGTCCAACCACAGGAGGCAGAGTGTGGTGACATAGCCAAGGCTTAACGGTACTACACTTACTGCATAACTAAATGTTTCAAGTAAACCACCCGATTTAGGCAAGTGTGTTCCCTTGAGTGTTAACCATGCGTATACGAGGCTTGCCGGAATTCCAATGATGAAGCCCCATCGCTGAACTTGTTTTAATAAACGTTTGTGCTGCTCCAGATTTGCATAGATCATTTTACGGCCAACATACAGGCCCAGTAAAAACATACCCAGTATTTTAGGTATGCGGTTGCCGCCAATGAGGAATTCCCACCGCCAGAAAAATCCCCCCTGATTAAATTTGAATAGACTTTCATAGTCTGTGTGCACCACTAACCACGTTCTGAAGTTCTGCTCATCAATCCCGTTTTTAGCATCCACTGCAATAGCCCGTTGTTCAATAGGATTTGATAAATCCCAACCCCCCCTGGAGATCACTTTTGCAACATCAAAAAGAAGAGGAGAGAAGATTAGAACAATACACAGAATCAACAATGTTTTATCGGAACATTTTCTGAAGAGTGGAAGGAAGGATCCTATGAGAGCATAGAGTAACAGGATCTCACCGTCCCACAACAGGAGGGCATGCGCCAATCCAAGCAATGCTAAAATAAAGAGCCTTCTGTAAAGTATCTTTAACGGATTTCTGCCGGTTAGTTCGCTGCGGAATAAAATCACAGAAAAACCAATACCAAATAATAATGAAAAAATGGAATAGAATTTTCCAACAATGAAGGCATGAAAAAAGTAATTAAAAAAAGGATCGGTTTTAATTGTAAAAAGAGCCGCACGTTGTTCTTCGCTTAAGAATGTGTACATGGTAAATACACCACAGTTGGCAATGAAAATGCCGAGCAATGCAAAGCCACGGAGAATGTCGAGGATATCGGAACGTTCTTGCTGTTGAATAGGAGAGAAAGTAGGTGAAGTCATGGAGAGAGGTTACTTTAAATTTCTATATTAGATAATTCAAATCAAAACAACTGAATATCTTTCAAACATATCTTTTTGTTATCTTGATCTCATAATAAATCCACAGTCCAACCAAATTCTAAACGTATGTCTCCTTACCTGGCTGAATTTTTCGGTACCATGCTTTTAATCGTTTTGGGCGATGGCGTGGTGGCCGGTGTTGTTCTCAAAGGCACTAAATCTGAAAATGCCGGCTGGCTCACCATTGTTGTGGGATGGGGCCTTGCGGTAACATTAGCAATTTATGCAGTAGGTAGTATCAGCGGAGCCCATCTTAATCCTGCTGTTACCATTGCGTTGGCCTGGTCTGGTAGTTTTGAATGGAATCTTGTACCTGGATATTGCGCTGCCCAAATGGCGGGTGCCATTGCGGGAGCCGTGTTAGTGTGGTTACATTACTTGCCGCATTGGGGAAAGACAGAAAGTGCCGCAACCAAGCTAGGAGTGTTCTGTAATGCACCGGCTGTACGTACCACCATTCCGAATTTAATCAGTGAGATTATTGCTACGATGGTGCTTGTGATGGCTCTACTTTTTATTGGAGCGAATCGTTTTACGGAAGGTTTAAATCCACTTGTTGTTGGGCTTCTCATCATATCGATTGGCTTGAGTCTGGGAGGCACTACAGGATTTGCGATTAATCCAGCACGTGATTTAGGTCCGCGTATCGCGCATTTTATTTTACCTATACCTGGCAAGGGTTCATCTGACTGGAGTTATTCCTGGATACCCGTTGTTGGGCCAATCATAGGGGGAGTGTTAGGAGCGTGGGTATATCAATTGGTTTTCCTATAACATTCTTTGCAAATTTCTTAGCGTTCTCAACACCTTAAATTTTTACCGCAAAGACGCAAGGCCGCAGAGTAAAAAAATTGGGGGTGATAGAACTAATTCTTAGCTTGGCATACACGCTATGAATTTTTCATACTTCAATCGTCAAAACACACTTCAAAAGTTCGATAAGAAACAATATGATATTGTAGTGATTGGTGGTGGCATTACCGGTGCGGGCATTGCGCTGGATGCTTCGCTTCGTGGATTGAAAACTGCCTTGTTCGAGAAACATGATTTTGCTTTTGGTACCAGCAGCCGTTCTACTAAATTAATTCATGGAGGCTTGCGCTACCTGAAACAACTTGAATTCGGATTGGTGAAAGAAGTTGGCAGTGAGCGTGCCATTGTACATAAGCTTGCGCCTCACCTTACGATTGCGGAAAAAATGCTGTTGCCTTTAAATGAAGGTCGAGGTATGGGAAGTCTACTGACATCCTTCGGACTTAAGCTTTATGATTGGCTGGCAGGTGTGAAGCCTGAAGACCAACGCAAAATGCTCACCCGAAGACAAACATTAAAAGCAGAACCATTACTTAAACCTGATGATATTAAAGGCAGTGGCTTGTATGCAGAATACAGAACCGATGATGCGCGCCTGACTATTGAGATTATAAAGACAGCAGCAACAAACGGAGCTGATATGTTGAATTACTGTGAAGTAATGAATTTTGTTTATGAAGATGGAAAGATCGTTCGTGTTCAGGTGAAGGATTTACTTTCCAATGAAGAATATGAAATACGGACGGTGTCAGTTGTGAATGCAACAGGACCTTGGGTGGATGAACTTCGTGAGATTGATCAATCAAAAAAAGGAAAGCAACTTCACTTAACGAAAGGTGTTCATATTGTAGTGCCTAGCAAAAAGCTCCCCATCAAACAAGCTATCTATTTTGATGTTCCCGATGGCCGAATGATTTTCGCGATACCCCGTGGAAGAATAACATACGTAGGAACTACGGATACCGATTATCACGGTAAGCAGGAAGAAGTCATTACTACAAAAGAAGATGCTGTTTATTTGCTGAACGCAGTGAATGAAACTTTTCCATCTGTAAAACTCCAGTTCCAAGATATAGAGTCAAGTTGGGCAGGGTTACGGCCGTTGATTCATGAAGAAGGTAAGTCAGCTTCGGAGCTTTCTCGTAAGGATGAAATTTTTGTTTCTGATTCCGGATTAATCTCAATGGCCGGTGGTAAACTCACGGGCTATCGAAAAATGGCAGAGCGTGCTGTTGATCTTGTCATCAAGCGTACGTTCAATGACAGGAACCTGAAAGGTTGCCATACAGCAATGGTCAAGCTTTCAGGAGGGGAGTTTAGAAATGCAGGTGAAGTAGTGGCTTATACCAAGCAACTTGCTATTCAGCTAAAAGAAATTGGATTAGAGGGAACTGCAAACTACTTGGTTTCAAATTACGGAAGGCAATCCAATATGATTCTTGATCACGTGAAGAATATGGATGATCCCGAAACAGACCTGGCACTGGCAAAAGCCGAGCTATGGTTCTGTATTCATCACGAAATGGTCATTTCTCCACTCGATTTCTTTGTTCGAAGAACAGGTATGCTTTTCTTTAACATGAATCGATTGACTAGTCTGAAGCAGCCGATTATAGGAGAGTTTAAAAGATATTTTGAATGGAGCGATGAGAAAATGAATGAAGAATTGAAGAAATTGAACCAGGCAATTAAAGAAGCAATA
The DNA here is from genome assembly GCA_031400675.1 of Cyclobacteriaceae bacterium. Classification (GTDB taxonomy): domain Bacteria; phylum Bacteroidota; class Bacteroidia; order Cytophagales; family Cyclobacteriaceae; genus UBA2336. The sequence continues at coordinate 9,152 of JANNQJ010000391.1, read as the reverse complement.
CTTAAAAGTTAATCATTATCAGTTAATGATTATTAGTACTATTAACCTTCAATCATTAACGAACAGTTGATAACTTATAACGAATAACTGACCAATGACTAATGACAAATTTTTAATTGCTCTCGATCAAGGTACTACCAGTTCCCGTGCTGTACTCGTGAATTCAAAAGCAGAGATCAAAGGAATTGTTCAGAAAGAGTTTACCCAGATTTTTCCACAGGCAGGTTGGGTGGAGCATGATCCGAAAGAAATTTTAAAAACACAACTAGGTGTTTTAACTGACCTGATTGAAAAGCATAAGCTGGATAATGCATCAATAACAGCAATTGGCATCACGAATCAGCGGGAGACCACCGTTGTGTGGGATAGAAAGACAGGGAATCCTATTTACAACGCGATTGTCTGGCAGGATAAGCGTACTGCCTCCATATGTGAAGAACTCAAATCGCGCGGACTAAAAGATTACGTTCGTGAAAATACCGGCTTGGTCATTGACTCATACTTTTCGGGCACCAAGATCAAATGGATTTTAGATAATGTTGAAGGAGCACGGGAGCGAGCCAATAATGGAGAATTAGCTTTTGGCACGATTGACACCTGGCTCATCTGGAATTTAACAGGAGGGAAGGTGCATGCCACGGATGTGACCAATGCATCGCGTACGATGGTATTCAACATTCGTGAACTGAAATGGGATAAGAAACTTCTGAAGGAACTCTCCATTCCTGCCAGTATGCTACCGGAAGTAAAACCCTCAGCGCATCATTTTGGTGATGCTGATGTGAACGGAATGAGAATTCCCATCAATGGAGTGGCGGGTGATCAACAGGCAGCTTTATTTGGCCAAGCTTGTTTTGAGCCGGGCATGGCCAAAAATACCTATGGCACCGGTTGTTTTATGTTGATGAACACGGGAAGTAAAATTCAGCATTCAAAGAATGGATTGATTACTACTATTGCATGGTCATTAGATGGTAAAGTTGAATATGCATTGGAAGGCAGTGTGTTTATTGCGGGTGCCGCGGTGCAATGGCTCCGGGACAGCATTGGTTTGATTGATGAGTCTAAAGATTCAGAGTATTTTGCCTCGAAAGCATTGGGCTCAAACGAAGTATATGTCGTGCCTGCCTTTGCAGGTCTCGGTGCTCCGTATTGGGACATGTATGCGCGAGGCGCTATTTTTGGATTGACGCGTGATACAGGTAAAGACCATATTATCAAGGCAACACTTGAATCATTGGCGTACCAGACGAAAGATATCCTGAATGCGATGCAGGAAGATTCAGGTGTTACTCTGGCAAGTTTAAAAGTTGATGGTGGCGCCTGCGCGAATAATATTCTCATGCAATTTCAAGCAGACATTCTGGGAACAGATGTAGAACGCCCACAAGTGATTGAATCCACCGCGATGGGCGCTGCATATCTGGCGGGTATTCAGGCAGGCGTTTGGAAAAAGAGTGACATTGTTAAGAATCGTGTGATTGAAAAGAGATTTCAGCCAAACATGAGTTCTGATGTTCGTGATAAACTTTATAAAGGCTGGAAGAAGGCAGTAGAGAGAACGAAGGGTTGGCTAGACTAAGATTTCGGAATTACTCACTCTTATTTTTTTTGAATGTGCAAGTCTCGAATACAATTCTCCACTGGGTCTACGTAAGCGTTCTTTTGTAACAGGATCACATTCATATAAACCAAAGCGCATAGAAGGGCCGAGGTGCCATTCGAAATTATCCCAGGTACTCCAGAAGTAGTATCCTTTTATATCAATACCATCCTGAATGGCTTGATGCGTAATCTGTGCATAATCTTGTATAGCTTGAAGACGCAGGAAATCGCTTTCATCGCACACACCATTCTCGGTGATGATGATTGGCTTTTTGTATTTGTTCCAATAGCGGTCCAGGCAGGTGCGTAAACCTTCCGGATGATACTCCCAAAGATCGTCATGTTTTTTGCCAAGGGCCTTCAGTTTCCAGGGCATTTCCAAATGATTGATCGGCATCGGGTCATGAGAGATGCGCGTATAGTAACTCATCCCAAAAAAATCTGCTTTCTCAAAATGACTGGGCACATATTCCATAAACCACCAATCCGAAAGACGGGCGGGAAACCAACCCACAAGATTATCAGATGAAAAAATTGTAGCGTTATGTGAAATGCCTACTGGTTGATCCGGATATTTTATTTTGATGTAATCATAAACTTTATCGTGAGCCTGCCCCATGTTCTTCACTACGCGTCCTGCCGTAACCGGATTTTTTTTAAAAGGAGGGAAGAAGCCTGTAAGCCATCCATAACTTGCATAGACATTCGGTTCGTTAAACGTATTCCAAAATTTTACATACTGTCCAAATTCATCGACTACCTTTTTTGAAAAATCAATCCATAATGGAATATTCTCTTCTTTTTCCCATCCGCCAATTTTGGAAAACCACAATGGATTAGTAAAATGATGCAGTACCATCATGATGCTTACCTTTTTGCTTTTCAAATCTTGTAAGAAAGCATGGTATTGTTGTACTGCTTCGCGATTCAGTTCTCCAAAGGGTTCGCGCTGCAACTTGCTCCACATTAATCCCATGCGATAGGAGGGTGCCAACGAGGCTATGATTCCGGCATCTTCGGCAAACCGTTGTTCGTGATCGGTCGTACGATCAAAAACACTTCCATCGCGTGACTTAAATCCTTGCCAGTCGTGATCAAATGCCGTTTCAATTTGCGCAGCAGCCGTGCTGGTGCCAAAAACAAAATCCGATGGAAAGGTTAGTTGCATTATGCTATTTCCGTGTGAGGGCGCTTTGCACTGCTTCCCACGCTGTCCAGTACCGATTCAGTTGATTGATATCCTGTTCAAGACAAGGATAAAATTCCTCCTGCCTTGGAATGAATGGTTTTTTACCTGAAGCGAGATCCACTGTATTCAACCCACCTGTCCATTCAAAATGACCAGGGTCAAAAGGCTTTCTCCACCGGCCGCCCCAACGGAGTCCAAGCTGTTCACCTACAACGCCAATCTTTCTCCAGAGTACTGCATTGTGCCAAACAGCAGAATCATTCACAATCGGAACGACATCAACCGCTAAGCCGTATTGGTGTTTTGATTTTCCTGCACCCGAACGTGTATATTTTTTCCCCATACCTTTATACTCTGCTTGTTTGGCAGGTGTGCGATATGTTTCCACGAAAGCGAGTTCAATACCTTTTGCTTTACAGATTGAAATAAGTTGTTGCACTTTATCACGGAAGTAGGGATGTAGTGCATTTACATCCGTGATCATGGCTATCTCACCTCTATTTTTTCCAAACGTATGATTGCCCACACATGACCATTTTTTCCAAACATCCACAGTGTCTTCGTAGACCTGGAGAGCCGCTAGTTCCGCTGATCGGATTGAGTCTAGCCATGCTGAGTTCCGCAGAATCTCTTTACCACTCATTGGGTTTTCAAACATGGAGTGAAAACTTAAAGAGGTAGCGTGCATCCGCCCTTGTGATGTGGCATGAAAGGTGATCAGTGAAAGGAATGCAAAAAATGCTGTTTTGAGGCAGTAGCGCATTTATTCAATATCGATTAGATCACAAATTTATCACTTTGATTCGAGTTTCAAATAGGTGGTATTAATGGAGCTTTTTTACTAAAGAGTTATATTTTTTCTGAAGCACAGTATCGGTTTTTAACGCGTTTCGAATTTTACTAAAGGCTGCGTCACCTACATATTCAGAGACGAGTGACTGAAAAGCTTTTTGAAATTTGATGGTTTCTTCGTTGCGAGTAGCAACTGCCTGTTTCATGTAAGCAATCTCTTCAGGCGTTGCCTTGGCTTCGGCTAATTTAGTGGCATCATTTGCTATTGGTATTAAGGTAGTATATCGATCAATAGAAATCTTATTATTTCCTTTCGCTATTTTAGTGAGGGTGGCTGTAAGTTGGCTTTTTAATGTCTCAATAGAATCCATGGCTATCGCATATTTCTTCAGATCATCATCCGCTATTTGCGCTTGGGTGGATGCCCCTAAGATCAGGAACAAAAAAACCGAGGCAATAAATTTATTCAGTACAATAGTCATACAATACGTTGTGGGTTTAGTATCACATTATAGGTTCAAGTAAACTGTTAAAGAAAACAAACATGCTTGTGTCTGAACGAAAGTGCGTGCATTTAATTGTTTGAAAAACTGGCATGCAAACGATTGAACCATTTCTTTTTAGTCTTTTTTCGACTATTTTGCATTCCCAAATTACTAATTAAATTTCTATGGATACGACAGCGGTTCAGGCAGTTAGGTCTACGTTTAAGGTGAATCACTCAGATCTCAATAAATGGGTTAAAGAAATAGCGGGCTTGTGTAAGCCTGACCAGATTCGGTGGTGCGATGGATCAAAGGAGGAGTATGATGAGTTGTGCGGTTTGCTGGTAGAGAAAGGAACCTTTATCAAACTAAACCCTGAAAAGAGACCGAATAGCTTTGCTTGCTTCTCTGATCCAAGTGATGTAGCAAGAGTTGAAGACAGAACCTATATCTGTTCCAGAAGAAAGGAAGATGCGGGCCCAACTAACAATTGGGTGGAACCAAAAGAAATGAAGCAGACACTTTCCAAGCTTTTGTCTGGTTGCATGCAAGGCAGAACAATGTACGTTATTCCATATTGCATGGGACCTATTGGTTCTCCTATAGCTCACATCGGAATTGAAATAACAGACTCTGAATATGTAGTTGTTAACATGCACCTGATGACGCGCGTGGGTAAGCGCGTGATGGATGTATTAGGTACAAATGGAGATTATGTAAAGTGCCTTCATTCAGTTGGCGCTCCGCTTACACCTGGTGCTAAAGATGAAAAGTGGCCGTGTAATCCTACCGTAAAATACATTGTGCATTATCCGGAAGAGCGCTCCATTGTATCGTACGGTTCAGGATACGGAGGGAATGCATTGCTTGGTAAGAAATGTTTTGCCTTACGAATAGCGTCCGCAATGGCACAGGAAGAAGGATGGCTGGCCGAGCATATGTTAATATTGGGAGTTGAAAGTCCAGACAAAGAAAAGACCTATGTGGCCGCAGCTTTCCCAAGTGCTTGTGGTAAAACAAACTTCGCGATGCTCATACCTCCAAAGGAATTTGAAGGATGGAAAGTTACAACTGTGGGCGATGACATTGCCTGGATTAAACCCGGCAAGGATGGTAAGTTGTATGCCATCAACCCTGAGGCAGGATATTTTGGTGTTGCACCCGGAACGAACGAGAAGAGTAACCCAAATGCGATGAGGACAATTTCCAAAAATGCAATCTTCACGAACGTAGCGGTCACCGCTGATGGTGACGTATGGTGGGAGGGAATGACAAAAGAAGCACCAAAAGATTTAACCGATTGGCGCGGACAAAAGTGGGATGCTTCAGCTGGCAAACCTGCGGCACATCCGAATGCCCGCTTTACAGCTCCCGCGCACCAATGTCCAAGCATCGATAGCGATTGGGAAAACCCAAATGGCGTACCCATCAGTGCTTTTATATTTGGGGGAAGAAGAAGCACAACCATTCCATTAATTTATCAGGCACATAATTGGAACTCAGGAGTATACTTGGCAGCCACGATGGGTTCGGAGCAGACCGCAGCAGCCTTTGGTGAAGTTGGTAAAGTAAGGCGTGACCCATTTGCCATGCTTCCTTTCTGCGGGTATCATATGGGTGATTACTTTAATCACTGGTTGCAGTTTGGAAGAGACATTCCAAATCCACCCCGTATTTTTGGTGTGAACTGGTTTCGAAAAGATGACAAAGGTAATTTTGTATGGCCAGGTTTTGGCGATAATATGCGTGTGTTAAAGTGGATCGTTCAAAAAATAAAAGGTAAATCCAATGCGGTAGAAAGTCCGATCGGCTGGATGCCACATTATGAAGATATTGATTGGACTGGCTTAGATTTTACGAAACAACAATTTGATCAGATCATGTTGATTGATCGTGAACAATGGAAACAGGAATTGTTGTCGCATGCCGAGTTATTTGAACGCATGTACGACAGACTTCCGAAAGAATTTATTTTCATGCGCGAACTTTTGCTATCAAGCTTGTGGCGCTCACCTGAAAAGTGGAAACTAGAACCTGAAACTATTTAGAATAAAGAATTGGAGCCCCCGATAATTGGGGGCTTTGCTTTTAGTCGGTATTGATAAAGTGAATTAATACTCCTACTTTGACCCGCATCTAAATCTAGTAAAGAGGTTTTTTTTATTGAATGAATTCCGCTAAAACTTTTTTTGGTCACCCCCGAGGATTAGCCACGTTATTTTTTACAGAGATGTGGGAGCGATTCAGCTACTACGGTATGCGCGCCATCCTGCTTTTGTTCATGGTTGCCTCGGTGGAAAATGGTGGCATGGGACTGGATGATAAAACCGGTGGTGCTATCTATGGTCTTTATACTATGTTTGTTTATCTGCTTGCGCTTCCGGGAGGATGGTTGGCGGATAAGTATTTTGGCTTTCGCAAATCCATTTTCTATGGCGGGTGCATCATTGCCCTTGGTCATTTTTGCCTTGCATTTCCATTCGCAGAAACTTTTTTCGTAGGACTCTTATTTATTGTATTAGGAACAGGCTTGCTAAAGCCAAACATCAGCAGCATGGTAGGTGAAATCTACCCGCCTGAAGATCAGGTGAGGCGAGACGCTGGCTTCTCCATTTTCTTTATGGGGATAAATTCAGGAGCTCTGGTAGCGCCAATCATTGTTGGCTATCTCGGTGAAAAAATTGATTGGCACTATGGATTTGCAGCAGCCGGGGTAGGAATGATTCTTGGATTGATACAATTTAAACTTACTGAAAAGTATCTTGGAACCACTGGCCAGGAACCTGCTCGACTGCCAGATGAAAATCAGCAAAAGCAACGTGATACTAAAATCAAAATTGGGTTGTGGATAGTTGGATTGCTACTTCTTGTTTTTGTTACCTTACTAATGACAGGTAAAGTATCAATTGATCCTGTAGCCTTTGCTGGAGCTTCAGGAATTGTGATATTAATTAGTGTGTTACTCTATTTTATGTATGTCTTTCTTTTTGAATATCTGGATAAAAATGAGAAGCTTAAGGTGGCAGCAATATTCATTTTGTTCCTTGCTACTACCACATTTTATGCAGGCTACGAGGGGCAAGGCTCATCACTTACATTGTTTGCCGAGCGATATACTAATATGTTTATCGGGTCATTTGAAATGCCTTCCAGTTGGCTTCAAACTGCGCCACCGCTTTTCGTTATAGTATTTGTCCCTGTGTTCACATGGCTTTGGTCATCGCTTGCTAAACGAAATTTAAATCCAACTACACCGGTAAAACTTTCATTAGGTTTGTTTTGGATGGGGTTAGGATACCTGGTAATGATCGGGGCTTCCAATATTGTAATTGCCGGTGACAAGCCCTTACCAACATGGCTAATAGTAACGTACATGTTGCATACATTTGGTGAGATTTGTTTGTATCCGATTGGTTTAAGTGGTGTGACTAAATTATCGCCCAAGCGTTTGGTCGGACAAATGATGGGTGTTTTCTTTATGGCGTTAGCACTGGGAAATTTAGTAGCCGGACTATATGCAGGAGAATTTAATGAGGAAGCAATCACCGCTGATCCTTCTGTCCTTACGGATCTCTTTAGCCTTATTGTTAAGATCATGTTTGTGGCCGCCATCATTGTGCTTATTTTCAGTAAACCCATTCGTAAATTAATGGGCGACATTCGATAAGAATTTCTTTTTAAACCTAACCTATGGAACCAACCAAAGCCTTTAAACCTTACATCGCTCCTGAGCAAAACATAGCAGAGTTCACAGTTAAGTCTGTGGTCTTCGGCTGCTTGTTCGGAATTATTTTCGGATGTTCAACCGTATACCTTGCACTCAAAGCAGGTCTTACGGTTTCAGCATCTATACCCATTGCAGTAATTGCCATCACCCTGGGGCGTAAGTTTCTAAAAACTACTATTCTTGAAAACAACATCATTCAAACCACTGGCTCAGCAGGTGAATCAATTGCCGCAGGTGTGGTTTTCACCCTTCCTGGATTTTTGTTCTTGTCCCCAGGTGCCAATGGTGAAGCCTATTTCAATTACCTGACCATTCTAATCCTCGCTGCGTTTGGTGGAATGCTGGGCACGTTAATGATGATTCCTTTAAGAAGATCGTTGATTGTTAAAGAGCATGGAACACTTCCGTATCCGGAAGGAACCGCTTGTGCTTCCGTATTGCAGGCAGGAGAAAAGGGTGGTGATTTTGCGCGAATGGCATTTTTAGGGATGGGTGTTGCATTGATTTATGCAACGCTGCAAAAAGTATTTCACGTGATTGCAGAAGCACCGGCTTATATTACGCAGCAAGCAAATAAATTCTGGCCTTCTGCTACTATCAATGGTGAAATCACTCCCGAGTATCTGGGTGTGGGGTATATCATTGGACCAAAAATTTCGGGCGTTTTGGTGGCAGGCTCTGTATTAGCGTGGTGGGCTATGATTCCGTTAATGGCAACCCTCGTGTCTCCAGACATTATTGCGTTACAACTTGTGAAACTTGGATATCTGGCTGATGTTAACACAGGTGGCGGTCCTGGAAATTGGGACCCTGCTGCACATACATTCGGAAATTATGCATCAGCTATTTATCGCGCCTACATTCGCCAGATTGGTGCGGGTGCTGTTGCTGCCGGTGGGTTTATTACGTTGATGAAAACAATACCAACCATTGTGAGTTCTTTCAAGGAAAGTATTTCATCCTTAAAGGAAAAAAGTGAAGCAGGCATTTTAAGAACTGAGCGCGATTTATCTTTTAAAGTGGTGATTATCGGAAGTTTAGTTTTGATAGCGGTTATCGCATTTATGCCATCTCAAATAATTCCTGGAGATAGCATCATTCAAAAAATCCTAATAGGCGTCTTAATAATTGTCTTCGGATTTTTCTTTGTTACCGTAGCGAGTAGAATTGTTGGATTGGTGGGTTCGAGTAACAGTCCAATTTCAGGAATGACTATCGCTACGTTGATGGGAACTTGTTTGATTTTCACATCCGTAGGCTGGAGTGGGCAATTCTTTGAACCACTTGCGCTTGTAGTGGGTGGCATGATTTGTATCGCAGCTGCCAACGCAGGTGCAACGTCACAAGATTTAAA
>JANNQJ010000390.1:0-4579 GCA_031400675.1 Cyclobacteriaceae bacterium | reverse complement strand
GTATATGGTAATCCATTTCGGGAGAGGTTAACGTTTAGGATTCAAACCTTCGATCAACAACAAGCGCAAGTTGGGCTGATGGATTTAAATGGAAGAGTTTTACACCAGTCGATGCAGGAAACGAATACGTTGGTAGAACTGAGTGAAAAAATTTCTACTGGAGTCTATCTGTTAAAAGTACAGACAGGCTATGGACAAAAGGTTTTGAGGGTATTTAAAATGGATTAGAAAAACTCAATGTATGAAAAGCCCTGTTCGCAGGGCTTTTCATTTCTACTGCTTAGAATGTAAAGAATGAAAATTCAGGTAACCGCCCATGAACTGACCGTGCTTCGCAAAATTGCCGAAGGAATTGAAATTAATGCGTTGGCTCTAGAAGAAGGACTTACCAGAAGGGAAGCAGAACTTCATTTGAAATCCGTTTATAAAAAGTTAAAGACAAGTACTCCGCTGGAAGCGCTAAAGTTGTTAGCGCAGAGCAACTTTGAAGTGGTGGATTAATATTAAAGGCTTAAAATTTGAATTCGCCACACTGCATTGCTGTCAGGTCAAAATGGTAAAAATTAATTGGCACAACTCAAAAAACAATCATACTCAATGCTGTCAAAGCAGCCTCTTCTCCCTTATTCCCAAGCTTACCACCGGCCCGTTCTAATGCTTGTTGTTTATTAAGGGTAGTCAGCACACCAAAAATCACAGGTTTTTTCGTTTTAATGTTTACTTCCGTAATTCCGTTTGCTACCGCCTGGCAGATGTAATCAAAGTGAGGGGTGTCTCCTTGTATAACGCATCCTAAGCAAATCACTGCGGCAATATCTTTTTTCTCAGCCATCCATAATGCACCAAGTGTTAATTCAAAACTCCCAGGTACAGTTTTGCGAATGATGTTTTGCTTTTTTACTCCGTGAGCAAGTAAGGAAGTAACCGCTCCTTCGTAAAGAGCCTCTGTAATCTCATCGTTCCATTCAGCCACCACAATAGCGAACTTTTTCTTCGAGAGATTTAAAGAGCTTTTAATTTTTCCATATTTTAATGAACCTGCCATATTTACTTTCTTTTCGTCCAAAGTTCAGGATTTCTACTGGTATGTAAAATGGCTGTAACCACAATTGACTCCGGCTGATCAATAAAGTGCACCATAAATGGAAAGCGCCCGATTTTAGCGCAACGCACGTTTTTATATCGAATGGGATAAGCTAAAGGATTGATTGTAATCTTTTCGATCTTGTTGTAAAGATTATTGAAAAACCTGTCTCCTAGTCCCGCTTGTTTCCAATTGTAATAATCAAAGGCATCTTTTAAATCATAATCTGATATTCTGGTGAAGATCAGTCTCTTCATACCTTCTTATACTTTGCCTTCACCTCTTCCCAGGTCAGCACATCGTTTGGGTTCGCATAATATGCCTTCAACCGTTCATCCAGGATTCGTTTGTGTTCATCACTAATTTCAAAATCATCAGTACCATCAGCTTCACGAAGTATTTCATGTATAGCTTTTAGGAGATTTTCATCAGCTATATCGATATACTCATGGAGTTCCTTCCTAATATCAGTGGCATTCATGCATTTTATATTTACTATAAAAATAGCAAGAAAAAGGGGATCGTGCTTAGCACGATCCCCTTTAAAACAGATTTTGATAATTTTAGGAATTATTCTCCAGTCTCGCTTTAAGCTTAACTGCACTTTGGTATTCAGAGGAATCCCAAAATTCAGTGATAATTTTATCATACGCTTCCTTAGCCTTATCGTTTTGATTTAGTTTTTCGTAGGCTAGTGCAGCTTTCATCAAATAGGTTGGTGAGTAAAATTTATTAGGTTCATAATTAGCGGCCTTGTTGTAATATTTCGCTGCATCTTCATATTTCTGAAGTTCCATATAGGCATCACCAATCAGACTGTAAGCACGCGGCTGTACCAATAGATCGTTTGAGCTGTAATCCTCCAGATAAAGAATAGCTGCATCATAGTTAGCTTGTTTCAAATAGCATACACCGGCATAAAAATGGGCCAGGTTAGCCGCATCGCTAAACTTGAATTCATCTATAATGTCGATGAACCCTAAATTATTTCCATCACCATTCAGGGCAAGTTTCAAACTATCTGCTTCAAAATAATAGACAGCCTGGAACATTTGTTTTTGCGCTTCGGCATCTTGTGAGTCTTTGTAATAGTTAAATCCAAAGTATCCGGCTACAGCCAGGAGCAACACACCTACGATCCCGGTGATGGTTTTTGGGTGTTTTTCAATCCAGTTTTCAGCACCTTCAAGCTTTTCCGCAAGTGCTGCAGGATTTTCAATCAGTTCGTGTTCGTGTTTGTGATCTACTTTCTTTGCCATTGTCAATAAAAATAATCCCGCTGGAAAGCGGGACGCAAAACTACTAATTACTAAATATTAAACAAACCTGCCTGCCGGCAGGCAGGGCTTGGTTTAATCCTGAATAAAGGGGTAATCAGGCTCCTGGTAAATATTGGTAAAGGCTTGTGAAGGATCGGGGTAATTAGATTCTTCGGCAAATTTTACACTTTCTTCTACCTGCAGATTGACACGAGATTCAATAGCCTCAAGCTCTTTTTCAGTCGCTAACTTTTTTTCCTGGATAGTCCGTTTTACAACTTCAACCGGATCGCGGCCTTTGTATTCTTCCACCTCTTCTTTGGTTCTGTACTTGGCTGGATCCGACATGGAGTGCCCCTTGTAACGGTATGTCCTAAATTCCAATAAGGTTGGACCTTCGCCTTTGCGCGCACGTTCGGACGCTTTGAAAACCGCCTTGTGTACTTCTTCCACGCTCATTGCATCCACTGGTTCTGAAGGCATGTCAAACGCTTCACCCAGTGTATACAATTCGTGAACATTTGAAGTGCGTTTTACAGAAGTTCCCATCGCGTAGCCGTTATTCTCGATCACAAAAATTACTGGTAATTTCCATAACATCGCCATGTTCAAGGCTTCATGAAATGCGCCTTGACGTACGGCACCATCACCCATGTAGCAAATACATAAGTTGCCTGTCTTGTTATACTTTTCCGCGAAAGCGATTCCAGCCCCGAGCGGCACTTGTCCACCAACAATACCATGTCCACCAAGAAAATTATGTTCCTTATCAAACATGTGCATCGAGCCTCCTTTGCCTTTCGATACACCGGTTTCCTTACCATACAATTCTGCCATTACTGCTTTTGGATCAGTGCCCAAGGCAAGTGGGTGGGCATGGTCGCGATACGCAGTAATCCATTTATCATCTTTCGTTAACGCTGTAACGGCACCTGCTACGCAGGCCTCTTGTCCGATGTAGAGGTGACAAAAACCTTTTATTTTTTGCTGTCCGTACAACTGTCCTGCCTTCTCTTCAAACTTGCGCATCAACAGCATGCTCTCATACCAAAAAAGATAGGTTTCTTTTGAGAACTCCGTCTTCTTGGCCGACTCACTCTTATTTACTTTGGTTGTCGTGGACATATCCCTATTTTTGATTTTCGTGAATGGAACTGCGAAAATAACCCTCAAAGACCCAATAAACAAAATGAGGCCGCAGCCCCAAATCTACTCCAAATACGATTAATCAGAATAAAATTGTGCGTTTAGAGAAACTCAGATTGGTAAATTTTAAGAATTATGAGGAGGCCTCCCTGGAGTTCCCGGCTAAAGTGAACTGCCTGCTGGGATTGAATGGCAGCGGAAAAACAAATTTGCTGGATGCGATTCATTACCTGTCGTTTACCAAAAGTTTTTTGAATGCCAGCGACACACATAACATCCGCCACGAGTGCGATTCATTTTTGCTCTGGGGTGGTTTTGATTTCGATGGTAAAAAGCATGAACTCTCCTGTCAGATTCAATCGGGTCATAAAAAAATATTCAGAGAGGACGGACAGGATTATGAGAAAATGAGTGATCACATTGGAAAGTATCCGGTGGTTCTTATTTCTCCGTCCGATATTGATTTGATTAAAGAGGGGAGCGAGGCCAGGCGAAAATTCTTCGACAGCATGATTGCTCAAATAGATCACACCTATCTGCAGGTTCTCATGGAGTATCATCACTGTTTGAAACAACGCAACAGTTTGCTGCGCATGTTCCAGGAGCGCCAATATTCCGATACTAATTTAATTGATTCATACGATCAGCAATTAGTGCGTACCGGATTGGGGATCTTTCAGAAGCGTAAAGAATTCATCACTGAATTTTTACCCGTATTGAATCTTTCATATAATATTCTGGTTGATCAAAAAGAGGAGGCGACCCTTACGTATCAATCTGATCTTTTCGAAACTGATTTTCTGGACGCTTTGAAAAAAAGTATTGGGAAGGATTTAGCGCTGCAACGAACCTCTGTGGGCATCCACCGCGATGACTATGATTTCGGGTTTGCTCATGGAGAGCTTAAACGATTAGGCTCACAGGGTCAACAAAAATCATTTTTGGTGGCGTTGAAATTGGCAAACGTGGAAATCATCAAAAAACACAAGGGCTTCAATCCCATCCTGCTTCTTGATGATATTTTTGATAAATTAGATGACATTCGCATCGGCCGTTTACTGAAAATTGTGGCAGGCAAAAATTACGGCCA
>JANNQJ010000389.1:0-1787 GCA_031400675.1 Cyclobacteriaceae bacterium | reverse complement strand
CCTTTGCGGTCAATTGTTTCCCAATTGAAATTTTCAAGGGTTGCACTTGAGCCGGTTGCCGCTCTTCGAGTGGTAACATCCTGGATCATGCGGGTGATGCCTTCTTCTTCCTCTGCTTTCTTAGCTGCCTTAAATTCTGTCAATTCGTCTTTTTCGAACTGGTCTTCTGCAGCTGCGCCTTTAACGGCTTTTTTTAACGGAGCATCGTCCAATACTGGCTTGGATTTCACTTTCGATTCTTCGGTTCTCTCTCTTGGTACTTTTGCCATAAAAATGATTCACCCTGTTTTTACATGCAACAAACGGGTACTCTGCTGCAAATTTGGTAGTAAATGACCCCTTTTTTAATGAAAAGAGCCCGTTCAACCGAACGGGCTGCAAATGTAAACAGAAATCTTAAAATAGAAGGATTTAGAATCAAATTGGGTACTTAATCCAAATCCTCAGGTTTCAGTGTTCCTGTTGCATAATCCAACAAAACCTTTTGGAACATAAGTCTGTATTCGGCCTGGGCTCTATCGGTTTGAGATTGCACCAATATGCGATTGGCCTGGATAAAGTCGATCAGGTTGGTGACACCCAAATTATAGCGCTCTTTTTCTAATTCAAATGCCATTTCTGCAGCAGTCAATTGCTCAATGGAAACTGCAAATGTTCTTTTAAAGAGTTTGAAATTTTCAAAAGCCCTGACCACATCCGTCTTTACCTGGACTTCTGCATTTTGTGTGTTCGTTTGAGAATTTAAATAAGCAACCTTCTGCTGTACGTACGCAGTTCGATTTTGGAGAGCTTGGTTTCCGCCAAAAATTGGAATGTATAATTGCAAACCATATACCTTTCTAAAATTATCTACTTTTAATTGATCTTCTATAGGACGAACATTGGGGTCGCCCTGAGCTCTGTTATAGGCAGAGTATAGTGTTCCAAAAGCACTTAGTGTAGGCATCATTGCACCACGACTCACATTCATGGAATATTTTGCAGCCTCTTCACTTTTCTTTGCCCGCAAAAAATCTCCACGATTCTTCAATGCTGTTTCATACAATTGCTCTAAGGCAATCTCTTGCGATCCAATCAAATTCACATCCCAATCTGGTTTTGCGACATCAAACTGTTCTGTTGGATCTAATAGCAAAGTTTGAGTCAAGGCACCTTTGTCGTTGACTAATAAGATTTCAGCCTGTAAAGCTCTGATCTCTGCCGCTTTTGTTTGTGAATCCTGCGTATACTCATCCACAGGAGATCGGCCACCCAACTCCACCTGCGCTCGCACTTGCTCAAGTTGCTTCTTCAATACTTCAAAGTTCTCCTGGGCTATCCTGAGTAATTCAATATCAACCAGCACCGTCAAATACTGAACCGACACCGTATTAATAACATCCTGCGTGGTTCGATTTATGTAATAAGACTGAGCCTCGAGGAGAGTTGAATTTTGTTTTACCTGATTAAACTGACTAAGGCCACCGAATAAATTTATGTTGGCATTGATGGAACCTGAAAGTTGTTCAAAAATTCCGTTCACCACTTCTCCTGTATTCTGATTGAAAGTATTTCCATTTACCCGTGTAGCCCCCGCATTCGCGGAAAGGGTGGGCCCAAGCCCAGCATAGGCGGCTGTCCGCTGCATTTCATTTAATGTCAAATTGTTTTTCTGCTGATTTAGCAACACGCTATTTTTCATGGCAATCTTGATCGCATCTTGAAACGAAAGGACTTTCTTTTGCGACAAGGCTTGCTGGGAAAAACTAACAAATACTACTGTTGCTATTATCAATACTCTTTTCATA
>JANNQJ010000388.1:0-4917 GCA_031400675.1 Cyclobacteriaceae bacterium | reverse complement strand
TCTTCAATGTAGCAGCCGTTTCAGGCTTAGGAAAAAGGTTGAAAACGAAATAGGAGGGCTAAGAAATAAAAATGGCAAACCGAACATCGCACCGCTACAACTATCTACCCTTGCTACCTTCCGATCCTGGGGGAATTCAACAGGAGCTGGTCGTGCCGGTCTGCCGGGCGCAAAAGTAATGTTTTCAGGTGTAGGGTTCAAAATTTAATTTAAGCTAATCCTGATAGGTAAAGATTAAATTCCAGCGGACTGCATACTTCGAAACCATCTACATTGAGATCTTCTAAAATCTCAGCGTCAAATTCCATTTCTCGAATTTCCAATTCTCCTTCATCGGGGATGGTTATTTCTGTACCAGTATAGTGTACAGGGTTAACCCTTACCAGTATTTGCAGGTTGTCTATTCGTTTCTTAAAATATTGATGAACAATGTTTTGACTTTTTGCCATGAAAATCAATTTGATAATTTGAAGATTCGTTAATTTGAAAATATGTGGATTTATAAACTAATTTGATAGTTAACCTAATTACCAAACTCTAATTGAATTTTCAAATCTTCAAATCAAGCAATTTTCAAATTAATTTAGATGATTCGTCTTAATCTTCCTGAAAAAATAGAAACAGAACGTCTGGTGCTTCAGCGGCTAAGGTACGAAGATGCAGAGGAAGTATTTTATAGCTATGCCAGTAAACCGGAAGCAACGAAGTACCTGGCTTTTCCTACGCATCAATCTGTGGACGATGCCAGAAATTTTTTAACCTATGCTGTTGCTTCTTGGGAGGCAGGAACCGATTATGCCTTTGGAATCAGATTGAAAGCTGATAACCGATTTATCGGAAGTATTGGGGTTGTGAATGAAAATGGGAGAGTACATTTTGGGTACTGCTTAAGTCCTAACTATTGGAATAAAGGATTAACTACCGAAGCATGTCAAGCGGTGATAGACTTACTGAAGAAGCAAAAACATATTCATCGTATCTGGACTTTTATTGACGCAGAAAATGTGGCATCTGGCAGGGTAATTACGAAATGCGGTTTGGTGGAAGAGGCTCGACTGACCAAGTGGTTTCGCTTCGTAAACCAGGGCAATCAGCCAAAGGATTGTATTATATATGTGCTTGAGGAAAAGATTTGAGAGGACTTATTTCTTGTTTGCCAATACTTCCGACAAATGAATTCTCCTGATCTTACCCTCAATCCAGGCAGAAAAGTCGAATAGTCTGAGTGTTTGTTGCTCATACACGTCATGATGAATTAATTCAAAATCCTTTTGAATTTTCTCCCACATCCTTTTTCGCTTCATGGCGGAGATTGGAAGATTTGGCTTATTAACAAAATTGATAATCTTTCTTTCAATTTTATACTCCTTTCCAGCAGTTTGCATATCTCTTTTTATGGAGCGGGTTTCATATTTTATTAGATCAAAATCTTTCAGTTCATAGAGGATCATTAAGTTAACCAATCGTATAGTTCGATACAGCGGCAAATAAGAATAGTCTTTACTCGTGAAAATTATTTTACTTAAGGTTTTCTGTGCTTTCCGATAGTCCCTCAAGCCAAAATGAATGAGGGCAAGATACAGGCTTAACTCTGCATTTCGGGCAAGGCTAAGAAGTTGTGATTTTTTTAACAGGTTCTCTGAATATTTTTTCATCAGTATCTCACTGGAGAAAAAATCGCCCTGATCCAGCATAGGAAATAATTCATAAAGAAATATCAGGCAGGTGACGTTTATGTTGAAATTCAGAGAAGGGGTTTTTAGTTTCTTTAATTGATGAATAAAATGAGTCATTCCTTCATAATTCCGCAGACTTCGGAGACTGTCTAAAACACCCTCGAGTGTAAACACATAATAGATGGGTGGGTCAGACCACAAGTGCTTGTTACCCTCCAGTAAATTATTCAACTCATAGAATGAATGGAGCGCGGATTTATAATCCCCAACACTAATCAGGTAATTCGCCTGAAATAGCTGGTGCAGTTTATTGATTTCGAAATTTTCAAGATTTGACGAGGCTACAATGCTCATCTCACTTACCACAAGATCGTTCAATTCAGTCCTTTGTTTTTCAGATCGGGCATTGCCCTTGTAAATCATTCTGTGCTTTAATAATTCATACAGCACGGATTGCTGGTGAATTTTTTGTGTAACGCGTAAGGTCTCATTCACCTTAAAGTGTTTGTGTAGTAAAGTCTTCTCATCCGTTTCTGGAAAATTCAGCGATAAGAGATAGTCTAGCTCCAGACGTGATGAAATTAGTAATGCAGGGTAATTCTCAAAAGCAGTAGCGCTTGCCTTTACTTTATTAAGCAGATCAAAACACTCTTTGTACAGGGACTTCTCAAATAGAATTCGTGCTTTTAATATCTTATCAAATAGGAAATAATAACTGTCCTGCTCGTTTCGTAACTCCAGCATGGTATTCAGCAATATTTTGTAGAGGTAGTTAACTGAAGTGTCAAAAGATGCTCCTTTTTGTAATGCCATGTATTTTGTTTTTAAGGATTCAGCGGAGACATTTTTGTCGTTAATAATCTGGTTATAGAGTTTGACATAATTAGGGACCTTCAAACCAAGGGTGGCCATCTTAAAGGCCTTCTTCTCAGGTTTGGTCATGGAGTTGACCAGGTATATTAAAGCTTCAGATCTAATCATGCGTTCAGATATTTATAAATTACCTGTTGTTATTAATAGAATTGTTACACTTATGGGTGCTTAAAGTACTAACAATCAATACAATACTATTTTTGTTATATGGATTAAGTTACCATAATAGTGTATTATTTGAAGGAGAACAATCGATTGAATTGCATAGGTTTGGACTGGTACTTAATGCATATGAAGATTTTCTAGAATGATCTCAAAAAAATATATCGGGTTAGCTGCAGGTGTCATTGCCTTTAGTATTATTCTCCTTCTTCCGGAACCAGCCGGAATGAGTCCGCAGGCAAAGAGTGCAGCAGCTGTAGTCGTGCTAATGAGTATTTGGTGGATTACAGAAGCAATACCCGTGTTTGCAACGGCATTTTTACCATTGGCACTATATCCAATACTGGAAATTTTACCTGCCAGTGAAACAGCCGTCAACTATGGACACAACTATGTGTTAATGATGTTGGGTGGATTCTTTCTTGGCAAAGCAATTGAAACTCAAAATCTTCATAAGCGAATTGCGCTGGTCATTATTAATATTTTTGGGATCAGTCGACAGCGTATCATATTAAGCATGATGATTGCCACTGCTTTTCTTTCGATGTGGATTGCCAACGTTACCGCGGCAGTCATGATGTTTCCGATAGCTATGTCGATCATTTCAAAGGAAGAGGATGAATTGAATTCCGGCAAGAGTACGTTTGGTACTGCGCTGATGTTGGGAATTGCCTATTCTGCTACCTTGGGTGGTCTTGGAACTTTAATTGGTACACCCACGAATCTTATTCTCATTGGCATTTTAGAAAAGCTTTTTCCTTCTGCACCACCGATTACTTTTTTTACTTGGTTGAAGATTGGATTGCCCATTCTTATAGTATTCCTTCCTGTGTTTTGTTATTACCTCATTAAGTATTTCCGTGTGAATGGAAACCTAAGCAGTGACGATACGATTATTAAAAAAGAACTAAGCGCATTAGGTAAAGCAACACCGGGCGAAAAAAGAGTAATCTATGTTTGCCTCATTGCCATTTTTGGTTGGATCTTCCGGGAAGACCTTGTATTTGGCGAACTTGTAATTCCAGGATGGAGTTCAGTCCTTGGATTAACAGGATACGTACATGATAGCACGGTGGCAATGGTAGCCGCCTTGCTACTTTTTATTCTACCTGCTGACAAAGAAAAGCGCTTACTCGATTGGAAGTCTGCAAGTCAGGTGCCCTGGGGTGTCTGCATGATTGTGGGAGGCGGATATGCAATTGCGGCTGGGTTTGAATCAACGGGTTTAGCAGATTGGCTAGGCATTCAACTGGCCTTTATCAGCAGCTATCCTTTTCTGATTGTATTGATCATGGTAATTGGTTTTGTGATGATCTTCACGGAGTTTAACTCGAACACTGCTACTGCGAATATTTTATTGCCCGTGTTAGCCAGCATGGCAGTAGCTGCCAGTATGAATCCCTTGTTACTGATGATTCCAGCTACCGTTGCATCTTCTCTTGGTTTTATGATGCCGGCAGGGACTGGACCCAATACCGTAATCTTTGGCAGTGATCGGGTAACGGTTTCCGACATGGTGAAATGTGGTGTATGGTTAAACCTGATCAGCCTGGTGTTGCTTACGCTGATGATGTATTTTATTATCATGCCTTGGCTAAATTTTGAAACAATGCTACCGAGTTGGGCACAATAAAAAATCAGTATAATGTGGAATGGGATGCCTGATTAATAAATTAGTACATTCGAATCAATGAACGTAACAACAGCCATCGCAGGGAATAATGGGGATAAAGATCGGTCTGATTGCTATGTTTCTTTTGAGCTAAGCAAATCAGGAGGATTACAAATTGATCTTCAAAGTAAAGTGAAATCGCTTTATGGAGAGAGCATTGTATCACTTTGTAAAGAAGTGCTCAAATTCTTTGAGGTTGATCACGCTGTACTAAAAATTGTGGATAAAGGTGCGTTGCCCTTTGTGTTAGCAGCGCGACTTGAGGCAGCCATCAAGCAAGCAGTAAAAACCGATAAAGAGTTTCTACCAGAAATGCTTCCTGAGAATAGTTATTTAACTAAACGCGATCAGTATCGGATTACCAGGCTTTACCTGCCCGGGAATACACCCAGCTTAATGATTAATGCCGGTATTCATAAACCTGATGGAGTTATTCTCGATCTTGAGGATGCTGTAGCGCACAATAAAAAAAATGAAGCACGATTTTTAGTACGCAATGCATTGCGTTCGCTGGACTTCTTAGGAACAGAGCGA
>JANNQJ010000387.1:0-5935 GCA_031400675.1 Cyclobacteriaceae bacterium | reverse complement strand
AAAAAGGGGGATCGGAATAGCCAGGACAGGCTATACAAGGATTACTATAGCTATTCAATGGGCGTATGTCTTCGCTATTCAAGAACCCGGGATGAAGCGATTGAAATATTGAATGACGGGTTTCTTAAAATTTTTACCAAGTTGGATAAATATTCGCAAGGCCTGTCTTTCAAAGGTTGGTTACGAAAGGTTATGATTAACTCGGCCATCGATTATTTTAGAAGAAATGAGAAACATTACCATGCGTTAGACATCTCTCATGCGCACTATGAATCTACAAATGAAAACATACTTGACCAATTATCGGAGCAGGAGATTATTGCCGCCATTCAACGGCTTCCGCCCTCCTACCGAATGGTGTTTAACCTGTTTGCGATTGAGGGGTATAAGCATGAAGAAATAGCCAACATGCTGAACATCAGTGTGGGTACTTCAAAATCTAATCTTTCTGTATCCAGAAATAAATTGCAAAAAATGTTATTAGGTGAACATGAGGAACGAATAAAGCACGAGCGCAATGGATGACCAACGGTTTGACGATAGTTTA
Source organism: Cyclobacteriaceae bacterium (assembly GCA_031400675.1). Lineage (GTDB taxonomy): Bacteria > Bacteroidota > Bacteroidia > Cytophagales > Cyclobacteriaceae > UBA2336. The sequence goes on along the minus strand of JANNQJ010000387.1, from coordinate 5,388 downwards.
AAAAGTAAAGTAGGCGACTACGAAGATTCAGGGTTTGATCCTGCGGCTCTCGCTGCATTGCATCACCAGATGGCAGCCGCTTTGGTTGTGCCTTGGTATTCGCTTTACCGAACGGAGTTGCTCATTGGCTCCGGTATAGTAGCCAGTACGTTGATTATTTTGTTGAGTCAGTGGTTCATGAATACAAACGCTATTGCTGCGATGGACGAAAAAATAATTATACTTCAAGCACAACAGGAAGAGATTAGTAATCTTCAGAATCAACTTTCTCTATTAAGAAATGCGCCACCCGACACTATTCGAATCATCGAAATCCGGGAGCAGCCTTCATCCAATTACACCTCATTACTTTACAGGCTCCGACTGCTGGAGGCTGAAGCTGCTAGAAGGGATGTAGTAGGCAATGCACAAAATGAAAATTCTGAAAGTAGCTATGGACTTGTAGGAAAAGACTATTTCACAGGTTTAAATTTTAATGAGAGTCAAAGCACTTCAACTGCAGCGTCTTATAGAAATTCATTTCCCAAACGACTTTCACCTAAAGAAAAAGAAAAGGAAAGTGCACATGCAGAGCCCGATAATTCTGCGTTGGTAGTGCAGTCCGATGCAAAAAACCTTTCTGCCAATACGCTGCGTGATCTTGAAAAACATTATCAGAAAGGTATCGGAATTAGAGTGGGTCCTACTGTTGAATTCGCAAAAGGATTTTATTCGGAAGGCACGCAAGGAGACATAGCCCTGACGTACGGGGTTCTGGGGGATTTCATTTTGTCTCCTTCTTTATCGATAGAGACGGGTGTAAAATACTCGAAACGGTATTATGATATTTCAGATACCGATGCATTATTAGGCCTGCCACTGCCTGGTGACGATCAAAGCCCTGGTACCCTTCAAATAGCTGAGATCGATTCATGGATGTTTGAAATACCGGTTGCACTCAAGTATCGTTACCCGCTTTCTTTGAAAACGCATTTGCTCGGAAGCATTGGGTACTCTTCCCTTCTCTACAGAAAACAAATATTTGAATACGACCATTTATTTCCCAGTGGTGGTGATGCGTATACACTCGCCTCCGAATATGAATCGAGTAAAACATCGTTCTATTCAGGTTCTCTCAATATCACGCTGGGGATAAGCAAGAAACTAAAGAACAATGAGATACTGGAAACCTCACTTTACTATCAGTATGGTATAGGTGAAAAGGGAATTGAAAAGACCAATGTAAATTTTCTGGGTGTAAGGGGCGTGTATTGGTTTACGGTTAGGTAAACGTTTGTCATTTTTTCGCTCCTATTTTGTAAATACTTCCGAAAAGGCAGGCCGATATTGCAAGCAGCACAATACCGAACTTAGGAGCAGCGCATGCTGCTGCCAATATAGGCCATAACGGTTTCCATGACCCGGAAATAATTTGATACAGCGCCAGATTCTCTACTGAATCCAATAACGCAGCAAGCGGTTGTAACCAAGCCAATACAATTAATGATTTGGATATTTTATTAGGCAGTCCATGTTCCGTATGCATACACGCGAACCAGAGAAATGCACTGTAGGTAAGCATAAAGAGATAATCAAATCCGATTAAGAAGAAAACAGAATTGAGCACACCATTTTCACGCCATGCGTTTACCATCTGGTGGGTACGTTCCGGAGAGCCGGCAAACTCAAAGGCAATAATGCTAAATGGTTTTAGTGATGCTGCAAAAGACTGTATGACTACAATCACGATCACATTAAGGCCGGCTAGGAGTAAAAGTAATTTGGAACGGTTTTTTAAAGTAGTTGTAGGATTTATCATGGTGTTAAAAGTACAAATCATTGATATTTAATTCATATTAAAACTTATTAACTTGGAGCAAAGCAAATTCTTATGAAGCATCGGTTTCTCTTATTCTTAGCTCTACTTTTTACTTTACATGTACAGAGTTTATCTCAAGTTAAAAAGCCATATCCTGATTTGATATTGGTGAATGGGAAAATCTGGACAGGCAACAAGCCATCCACATTTGTAGAGGCTGTAGCGATCACGGAAAATAAGATTTCGCAAATTGGCACCACATTAGAAATAAGAAAGCTTATAGGAAAAAATACGCAAGTCATCGACTTAAAAGGAAAACTTGCTGCACCAGGGTTTAATGACGCACACATACACTTTCTCAGTGGATCACTGGGACTATCAGAAGTTGACTTAACTGGAGCAAATACGATTGGAGAAATAACCTCCCGCATTGCTGAATATGCTCGCAATAACCCCGACCGAAAGTGGATCACTGGGAGAGGTTGGCAATACACGCAGTTCCCAGGCGGTCTCCCTACAAAGCACGCACTTGATTCTGTGGCTAATGACCGGCCCATTTTTATTAAAGCGTATGACGGTCATAGTGCATGGGTAAATAGTAAAGCACTGGAATTAGCGCAAATCAGTCGCAATACAACGTTGGATGGGTTTGGTGAAATTGTACACGATTCAAGTGGTGATCCAACAGGAGCCTTAAAGGAAGATGCACAAGACTTAGTTGGTAGACTGGTGCCTGATCCAACGAGTGAAGAAAAACTTCATGCACTTCGTAATGGGATGAAATTAGCGGCATCACTGGGAATTACAAGTCTGCAGAACGCGAGTGGATCAGTTGATGAATTTTTATTGTACGAAGAATTGCTTAACAAAAAGGAACTAACAGTCAGGATTTCTGTAGCATTCTCTGTAGGCAGTTACACAACTACTTCTGATATTGAAGCGTTCACCTTGATTAAAAATCGTGTAAGTAAAAATCCAATGCTTCGCGCAAGTGCTGTCAAGTTTATGTTTGATGGGGTAATCGAATCACATACGGGAGCCATGCTTGAACCCTATAGCGATATTTCTGAAAACGAAAGTTTACCTAAGGGAGAATTGGCATTGCCAGTCGAGCGCTATCGCGAGCTGGTGAATACTTTCGATAAGCTAGGATTTCAAATTTATACACATGCCATTGGCGATCTTGCTGTACGTGAGTCGCTGAATGCATATGAACTTGCTAAAAAGTTAAATGGAAATACAGATGCACGCCATCGAATAGAACACATTGAAATGATTTCCACAGATGATATGCCGCGCTTTGCTAGCATTGGCGTATTGGCATCCATGGAACCCATCCATGCCGAACCTGGCACAAGTGCCGTGTGGGCACGAGCCGTTGGAGAAAAACGTTTGCCAAATGCATTTGCCTGGGCTTCGCTATTAAAGAACAATGCAACACTTGTCTACAGCAGTGATTGGCCTGCGTGCGTAAGTATCAATCCTATCCGAGGCCTGCATACGGCTGTAACCAGACGAACAATTGACGGGCAGCCTGATGCAGGATGGGTACCCGAACAGAAAATTACCATTGCTGATGCGCTCACTGCATACACGCAAACCGGTGCATATGCTTCTTTTGATGAAAATATAAAGGGTAAAATTGCCCCTGGGTATTTGGCTGATATTGTGGTCTTCTCACAAGACTTATTCGCAATCGATCCGATGAAAACACATGAGACCCGCGTGGTGATGACAATCTTTGATGGGAAAGTGATTTATCAGAGCTCGAATGAGTGATTAGAGCACGAATGAGAGTCTCGACCACACATTAACATCATACAAAGATTATCGCAATCCTTTGTATTTTTACTGAGCTTCAGATAACAACCCTCTTCATATGCTGAGTTCAAAACAGTTACAAGACAATCCATCGCTCTATGTCTTTCTTCCTTTATTCTACACCGTGTGGTACGATGCCGTACTCACGCCCACTGAGATTGCAGCGATTGAAGGACTGATTACAAGTCAGGCATGGCTTACGGAAGTTGAACGGAAATTTTTATTATCACAGATTGACCCAGCTTCCCCTCCTTCTCCTGATGAGCTAATGAGTTGGCGCGATGAAATTAGTAAAGTTGTCGGCACATCTGATGAGAAAAGTAGTCTGATTGATTTAGGGATTAAACTGGCCGCCCTGCACGGCAATGGAAAGGTCAGTGATGGAGTAGCTACTGCAAAGCCATCCTTGAGCAGCATTGAAAGTACACTTGGCCTCATTAGTCACGAGGCAGTGTTTGCATTTCAGTCGGGAGGTCGGGAAACAATTACTTCCCAGCAATCCACGCTGCAAACTTTTGACGTGGCAGCAATGACAAAATTGTTAGACGGGGTGAATGCAGATACTATCCGAAAAGTTAAAACAATAATCTCCGATCCTGAATTTAAATACATAGACTCTGGTAATCTTGATGCCTATCGAGAGAAAGTGTTGCAATGGTGCCATCATCTGGCTGATCAAGGGTTTGGATCAATTGCCTATCCAAAAGAATATGGAGGCAAAGGAGACATGGCTGCATACTTCGCAATTATGGAGGCATTAAGCTATCACGATTTAAGTCTTGTTATAAAGTTTGGTGTGCAGTTTGGGTTGTGGGGCATGAGTGTGTATTTCCTCGGTACCGAAAAACATCATAAAAAATATTTGAAAGACATTGGCACGCTTGAAATTCCCGGTTGCTTTGCCATGACTGAAACAAATCATGGATCGAATGTAAAAGGAATTGAAACAACGGCTACGTACGATCATACTTCTAAAACTTTTGTGATTCACACACCAACCGAATCGGCTCGCAAGGAATATATTGGTAATGCTGCATGTCACGGACAAATGGCCACTGTATTTGCGAAATTAATTCTGGACAGCAAAGATTATGGCGTAAGTGCCTTTGTGGTTCCGCTTCGGGATAAGAATGGTAATACAGTAAAGGGCGTTACCATTAAAGACTGCGGAAGAAAAATGGGACTTAACGGAGTTGACAATGGCGTAATCTATTTCAACAATGCCATTATTCCGAAAGATAATATGCTTGATAAGTTCGCAGGTGTTAATGATGATGGAAAATTTGAAAGCCCTATATCAAGTGACAACCGTAGATTTTTCACGATGCTAGGCACTCTGGTTGGCGGACGGATTGGTATACCGAGATCTGGATTATCAGCTTCAAAATCCGGATTAACCATTGCCATTCGATATGGTGACCAACGCAGGCAATTCGGACCGGAAGCTGGAGCTGAAGTCCCGATATTAAACTATAGAACGCATCAAAGACGATTGATGCCACGACTTGCAAAAGCTTATGCGTTGCATTTTTCACTTCAATATTTAACGGACCGATTTTTAAAACGTACCGAAGAAGAAATGCAGGAGATTGAAGCACTGGCAGCAGGGCTCAAATCGTTTGCTACCTGGTACACCACAGCCACACTTCAAGAGTGTCGTGAGTGTTGTGGCGGAAAAGGATATCTGTCTGAGAATAGAATTGATGCGCTTAAAAACGATAGCGATGTTTATACCACCTTTGAAGGAGATAATACAGTGCTAATGCAAT
>JANNQJ010000386.1:0-3270 GCA_031400675.1 Cyclobacteriaceae bacterium | reverse complement strand
TCGCGCCCTGCAATGGGCGCGCCATAGGCTGCGAAGTGCTTTATGCACGCAGCTAACGTTGTTTTATCAGAAAGGTCATCTCCCTGAAACCCTCTTACCCGGGCTTCGGCAATACGTGAGCCGAGATACGGATCTTCACCTGCACCTTCGGAAATACGACCCCAACGAGCATCACGTGAAATATCGACCATGGGAGCGAAGGTAAAATTGATTCCCGAGGAAGTCGATTCATCGGCTGCTACCCGAGCTGACGCTTCGATGGCCTCTAAATCCCAACTTGATGCCTCGGCTAAGGCAAGAGGCATTACCGTTTTGAATCCATGAATGATGTCTGCGCCAAAGAGGAGTGGAATTTTTAGTCGTGATTGTTCTACTGCAATTTTTTGAAGACGTGCTGTATACGCTGCACCGTGAACATTAAAAAGCCCCGTCATTTTACCCTGCCGAATCAATTCATCAAACTTGTTTGATTCGGACGTGCGGACAGTAGGCCCCGTATTGAATAAATCACCGACCAGGAAATTTAGCTGACCAACTTTCTCCTCAACCGTCATAACGGAGATAAGGGAGTCGATATTCTGTATTGTTGAGTTTGACTGCTGTTTCTTCGGTTCACAGTTGCATAATAGCACGAGTAGTAAAAACACCGACACAATTGTTGAATACGGTTTTTTCATTTTGTGAAAGGATCGGGTTGTAACGGTGGAGCCGGTTAAGAATTACATTATTCTACAATGACTTTTATCACCAGTGTTTTATTGACTTGGTTTATTATAATAAAATAATTTCCAGCCTCGGCAGACTTCAGGTCTACAATCATCAGGCTATTATCCTTTACTAAATCGAATGTTTTTTCGGCACCTACGGAGTCAAAGATTTTTACACTCTTAACAACTTCCTCATTTGTTTGGATAAAGAACTTTCCACTACAGGGATTTGGGTATATCGAAATTGGAGATTTTTCAACTATCTCGGCCCCCGTGATACTGGCCACTACTTCAACTTCCGTGCTTAGTGCAGATTCACCAACGGAGTTCACGCCCGTTATTTTGTAATAGTTGAGGGCTTCGGTTGGCGTGATAACATAGGGAACTTCAAAAGTCTTGATATTTGATTTGATCTTGATGTAAGGGTCTAAAGGATTGTCACTTCTATAAAGATTAAAAGAAGTAGCATTGGTAGGATCGCTCCAGCTAAGTGCAATTTCACCCACGTCAGTAATACTGGCTGTTAGATTATTGGGCGGTTCAGGCATTGTCGTGCTGTTATAGAGTTCGATGGCTCCAATTTGAAAGGTTCCTTTACCTGAGAGCATATAAATGCGCAGTGCTTTTATGAAATTATCATTTACTGACGGATTGTTTAAGCTCCACAACCCATTAAAGTTGTAGGAGTATGTGTAGAAATCACCATCCTTTTTTGTGAGGTTAATTTCGAAACCTGTAGAGGTTGTTTCATTTCCATCCCCATCCAGAAGCGTTAAAAGGAGGGTTGGTATGGAGATGGATGAGGTGGGTACCATAATAGGTAGTTTAATAATTCCGTAATCTGACAGGTGAACTGCCTTGGGCATTTCATACTGGATGTATTTTAGTGCTGAAATATCATACGTGACAACCAAGTGGTTGTCATCCGTTTGATAGTTAATGCCATTGAAATTTTTCGACCATCCCGGCAAACCTGAATTTGAAAAGTCATCCACGGTGTATTTTAGGCCAGTTGGCTCAATAATGGTTGTAACATTTACAGAAGTTGAAGTTGAAGTACATCCTGTACTACCTTCGAGTGATAAATTAATGGGGCCATCTGTTATACCCCAGTTTACAATAATATCTTTAGTTCCCTGGCCGCTTACGATAGTAGCGTCATTCGGAACAGTCCATGTGTAGGTTATGCCTACGCCATAATCGGGAGCCGCGTACTGTACGCCTTGTTGATTTTCGAATAAAAATAGTGTGCCTTCAATCAAGGGTTCACTTCTTTCTTCATAAACACGTACATAATCAATTTCCATTCTGGCTGATGTCAGCGCTGGATCAACGGGCCCACCAAATGTTCCGCCCATGGCAATATTCATAATGATAAATTGGTTGGCATCAAATGGCCAGTTTGCAGCGGTTTTTGATGAAGGGTTGTAGGTATAGAATGCAACATCATCAACATAAAAAATCATACGATCTGCATTCCATGAAACCGCGTATTCGTGAAACTCTGTGCTGGCTGTGCTGATTGTTTTCGATCCTTTATTTTGTGTGTCACCAAAGTCTGATGGGGTATGTAAAGCAGATTGAATCACATTTTGATTTTTACCTACGTGCTCCATCACATCAATCTCGCCACAAGCAGGCCAGCCCACAGAGGAGATATTCTCGCCAAGCATCCACATGGCAGGCCAAGTTCCAACACCTGTTGGTAGTTTCGCCCGGAAAATAATTTTTCCGTACTTAAATGTTTTTTTATTTTGAGTCTTTACCCGAGCGGATGTCCAACTGCCTCCGGATTTAATTGCGTCAATTACCAGATTTCCATTTTCTTGTCTGACGTTTGTTGTGCTGTTCGTATAGGTTTGAATTTCCTGATTTCCCCATCCGCCTGCACCAAGGTCATATGCCCAATTGGAAGAATTTGGTGAACCAGTGCCGTTAAATTCATCGCTCCAAACCAATATGTCACATTGAGAGAAGCAGAGATGAGATAAAAGGAGAAAAGAAATAGAGGCAACGAGTTTCACAGATTATTTGGTTTAATATCCGTTATAGGTAACTCAATAAAATCGAGTTTAAATTTTAAAATAAGGAGTCTGACATTTTTGTCAGACTCCTGTACTAAATAATCTACTAGTTAAATTTCAAATTCCGGATGAAGAATTCTCCTGTGTTAATATGGTTTCCACCACCGATCTGAATGTAAATCATGTCAAAATCATTTCTATCCCTGGGCTTTGCACCATTCTCAGGTTTAGCAACATAAGCAGGTTCATCAGTAACGATATCATACGTTAGTGTTACCCACTGATCTCGCAGTGTAACATTTTCACCATATTCGATTTGATTCTCGTACCAGTTTGGTGGCTGACACTTAGTGGCGCCAAGGCCAATGTTCACTCTATCAGTCAAAGTTCCATAAGTGTTGGAACTAGGCATATAAACATCCAACGTTACTGTAGTGATATTCACAAAATTTACAGAGTTCGCAGGTGTGATTAAAAATTGCATTTCTTGAAACTGAGCTGCAGTTCTAATCAACTTACCGAGCCAAAGGTCGGTAAGT
>JANNQJ010000385.1:0-12825 GCA_031400675.1 Cyclobacteriaceae bacterium | reverse complement strand
GTTGTATCGCCTTTCATTTTACCACCCATGTTTACGGTTGATCCTTCACACAACGCAAACGAACCTTTGATAAGGGCCCCTTCCTGCACAACAGAATTTTTTCCAAGATAGATAGGGCCATCTTCTGCATTTAAAACAGCTGCTCGAATGGTTACACCTTCTTCCACAAATATGTTAGATTCATTGTAAACGATGGTGTGTTTATCCTGTATGCCTGCTGATTTTCTGCCAGCCGTGAGCAAGGTGTAATCAACTCTGATTTGCGCAGCATTGAATTGAAATATTTTCCAGACCTGATCAATCAAAGTTATTATTCCTGAAAAAAGTTTCGGGGTTCCTTTACTTAAATCCGGCAATGACATGTCAGCACTTCTCCAGGCAAGGATCATATCATGATGCACAAGAGTTTCACCTTGTTTTAAAGCGCGAACGCTTTCTATGGCTGAATCATCAGGGCACCAGGCAGCGTTGATGAACAAATTATCATGAGAAGGCTTTAATGAGAATTTTTTCTGTAAGTAAGGTTCTGTTAAAAAGGACGCGGTAGCATTTAATCTCCTCTCCCATTTCTCAACAATCGTGAGAATACCCACCCTGATTTTACCAACCGGTCTGGTGAACGTAAAGGGCAACAGGTTGATACGGATGGAAGGGTCGTCAAATAGTACGAGGTTCATATGTGTAAATATAAAAATATCCAATTGCCGGACTTTGTTCCGGCATCCCCTTTTGAAGGAATAAAAGAGGGATCGCGGCACGAGGCTGTGAAGATTAGAGCTTAGGGAGATGGGTAATAAAAAAGCCCCCTGAATCGGAGGCTTTCTTCATGCATATAAGAAGGAGTATTAAGCTTTCTTTTGGTATTTGTTCTTGAACTTCTCCACACGTCCTGCTGTATCGACAAACATCTTTTTGCCTGTAAAGAAGGGGTGAGAAGCTGAACTAACTTCTACTTTAATAAGGGGGTATTCTTTGCCGTCTTCCCACTTAATCGTGTCCTTAGTTTTTAAGGTAGAACGGGTCAAAAACTTGTAATCGCTTGACGTATCGTGAAATACAACCTCTTTGTAGTCTGGGTGAATGTCCTTTTTCATCTTTATTCTTTGGTTTTCCTTAAAAGGACTGCAAAGATAAGGACACAGCCCGGAAATTCAATACCCGTCTTAAGTTTTTTGGCTCATAGCCATAACCTCTGTATTTTGCCTAAATCTTTACTTTAAGATGAGGAAAACCGTCTTGTTTTTGGTTGTACTTGCCCCGACCTGTCTTTTCGGACAGAGTAATTATGCCACCCTGAATGAGAGCTATTATCACCTGCTCGACCGGTACGAGGTTAAATCAGGACAAATTATCCCTCATATTTTTACAACTGTAAAGCCCTATAAAAGATCGGATATCACTGCCTTTCTAGATTCAGCTAATCAGCTCGGTTTGTTTATATCACCTGCCGACAAGTTCAATCTTCAATATTTTCAAAACGATAGCTGGGAGTGGGCTCGGCCTGAAACCAATGAAAGTCGTAAGCCGGTATTGAAGTATTTCTACAAAAAGAAATCAGATTTATCGTATGTCGATCAAGATCCTGATTTTGATCTCCATGTTAATCCGGTGTTGTACCTGGGTGTTGGAAAAGATTCGCAAGCAGATGAAATATTGTTTATCAACACCCGTGGAGTGGAGATGCGTGGAATGCTTGATAAGAAAATCGGGTTTTACCTGTACTTAGCCGACAACCAGGTGCGGCTGCCTTCGTATGTTGCCAATACGATTAAAGATAGCGCTGATGTTGGGTACTATCCCGTTATTCCTCACGAAGGATTCTGGAAAACGTTCAAAGAAAATCAAGGGTATGATTTTTTACAGACACGTGGGTATATCAGTTTTGAAGCCACCAAACATTTTAACCTGCAATTCGGGTACGATCGTTTTTTTATTGGTAATGGACAGCGTTCTCTTATTTTTTCTGATCATGCCCCACCGGCCTTATTTCTGAAAGGGAACATTAAAGTATGGCGATTGAATTACTTGTTTATGACAAACCGCACCGTGGCGGACGTGAACGGAAGTTCCTCTGGCTTAAGTTCAAGCGGCAAGTACCCCGATAAATTTATTGCCTTCCATCATTTGAGCATTAACATCGGAAAGAAGTGGAATGTGGGATTATTCGAATCGGTGGTGTTTAATTCTACAGACTCAACTTCGTTTGAGTGGGCGTATTTGAATCCGATAATTTTTTATCGTGCCATTGAACAACAATACGGTAGTAGCGACAACGTGATTCTTGGAATGGATTTTAAATGGAACGCGTTCAAAGGAGTTTCAGTGTACGGTCAGTTTGTGCTCGATGAGTTCTTGCTGGACAATCTAAAAGAAGGCAACGGTTGGTGGGCCAATAAATATGGGATTCAGGCAGGTATAAAATATTTCGATGCTTTTGGCGTCTTTAACCTTGATTTGCAAGCCGAAACTAACATTGTTCGTCCGTACACCTATTCACATAACACTCCGTATGGAAGTTACTCCAGCTATTTGCAACCCATAGCACATCCATTGGGGGCTAACTTTAAGGAGTTTATTGGAATTGCACGCTATCAACCGGTTCCAAGATTAAATCTCACCGGAAAGCTTTTGATGATGCAGATAGGTCGCGATACCACTTTTCTGAATTGGGGAAATGATATTTTGAAAGACAACTCAACACGTGAAAGAGATTATGATAATACAATTGCGCAGGGTGTGAAAAATGATATCCTGTTGGCCACATTTACGGCCAGTTGGCAGTTACGACATAATATATTTATTGATGCCTCGGTGGTCATCCGCAAAAGCGATAGCCCGTTGCCTTTCTATAACACCAATACTTCTATAACTTCCTTAGCTTTGCGGTGGAATATTGCGCAACGTCTTTACGAGTACTAAAAATGAAGATATACCTCAGAATTTTAGGATATGCTCCTGGACTTGCCAGCCGACTGGTTAAGTTTTTTGTGTACGCTATTTTTGGCGTTGCTTTTAGTGCAGCATACCTCGGGCTCATCATACCCATGATCAAGGTGCTATTTGATCCGGCTGTGAGTTCTGTTATTCCTCCTCCTCCTGAATTCTCAATGTCGATTGGTTATGTAGCTTCTTTCTTTCAATATCATTTCATTCGGATAATTGTAGAGTACGGAAGGTTGGATGCTTTGTTGTTTGTGTGCATTGGTATTGTAGTGTGTATGATGGTGTCCAACATTTTCCGGTACCTGGAACGGATGACTGCATCACGCCTGAAAGTGGATGTCGTGAAGAATATGCGCATGCACATCTTTACAAATATTACAAACCTTCATATTGGATATTTTAATGATCAAAGAAAGGGCGATTTAGTGTCTCGCTTTACAAACGACATGTCTGAAGTAGAAGGTTCGGTAGCCAATAGTTTAAAGTCTGTGATGAAAGAACCTATTACGATACTCGTGTATTTGATTATACTGTTTACAATTTCTTTTAAACTAACCTTGTTTACACTAATCCTGCTTCCGATTACTGGCGGGGTGATCGGTCAAATTATCAAGCGGTTAAAACGCAAAGCCAAACAAAGCCAGGAAGCAATGGGTCGCATTGTAAACATATTGGATGAAACATTTAGTGGTATGCGCGTGATCAAGGCATTCAATGCACGCAATTTCATCATTAAAAAAATTGACGATGAAACCAGTTACCATCGTAAAGTAAACTTATCAATTGCGCGTAAGAATGAATTATCGTCACCATTATCAGAATTCCTCGGAGTAATCATCGTAGCCGTTATTTTATATTATGGCGGTCAGTTGGTTATGAGCGGAGATCAGGAACTGAAGCCTGAAGTATTCCTTGGCTTTTTGGCTTTTTATGCCTCCATGATGCAACCCGCCAAGAATTTTTCTAATGGAATAACTTCTATTCAAAAAGGTACGGTAGCTGCCCAACGTATTTTCAGTGTCATTGATACGGAGCCTGTGATCAAGAGCAAACCGGATGCAAAGAATTTGGATCAGTTCAGAGAAAGCATTGAATTTAAAAATGTAGGTTTTGCGTACGATCGCGAACCCGTACTGAAAAATATCAACCTGAAGATTGAAAAAGGAAAAACAATCGCACTTGTTGGACCGTCAGGTGGAGGCAAGTCAACCTTGGCGGACCTTGTTCCCCGCTTTTATGATCCCACACAAGGAGAGGTATTGTTAGATGGAATTTCACTTGCCGATTATGAAATTGAATCGTTGCGTAAACAGATGGGCGTGGTTACACAAGAATCTATTCTATTCAATGACACCATATTCAACAACATCGCATTCGGAATGGAAAACGTGAAGGAGGAAGATGTGATGAATGCAGCGAAGGTGGCGAATGCGCACGATTTTATTATGCAAACAGAAGAAAGATATCAGACTTTCATCGGTGAACGTGGTTCTAAATTATCAGGTGGTCAGCGTCAGCGTATTGCGATTGCACGGGCAGTGTTGAAAAATCCCCCAATCTTGATTTTAGATGAAGCTACCTCTGCACTTGATTCTGAATCGGAGAAATTGGTACAGGAAGCACTCACCAATTTAATGAAGAACAGAACCTCTATTGTGATCGCGCACCGTCTCAGCACCATTCAACATGCCGATGAAATTCTGGTGATTCAAAATGGCCATATCATTGAAAGGGGCAGGCACGAGGTGCTTATCGGACAGGAGGGCTTGTATAAAAAGCTTAATGAGATTCAAAAAGCGTGATTTTCAGGGCGTTCTGATTTTTGATTTTCAACAAAAAGACTAAGTTTGTCCTTCAACTCTACTGCTATGATGAAAAGAAACAGGCTCATCTTTTACTCGGTTTTCGGAGTCCTCCATCTTTTTATTTTCCTTTTCAGTATTTACATGGACAGCCAGCAAAATAATGTGAACTTCCTGTTCCAAATGCAAGGTAAGATAGGGATGCTCAAGTATTGTTCGTTTGTTCTGTTGATTCTGTTTGCGACCAATGTTATTCTTCACTATCGCGACAACAAAAGAAACACCAAGGAGAAAGCTCAACTTAATCAGGAGCTCGATACACTAAAGGCTCGCCTGTTTGATGCACAGGAAGGAAAAAGGAGTTAATAGTTCTCAGTTAATAGTTAATGGTTCTAATTACTGATGACGATTAACGGATAACTAATAACGGAACCATGCTTTCAAAAACCTACGGCTGTGCTGTGTTTGGAGTAGATGCCCGCAAGATTACCGTGGAGGTGAACGTAGGGCAGGGCACAAAATTCTGGATGAGCGGTTTACCCGACAGTGCTGTAAAGGAGAGCGAACACCGGGTAGAGTCAGCAATCAAAAGTTTTGGATACTTCATGCCGCGACAAAAAACCGTGGTGAACCTGGCACCGGCCGATATTCGCAAGGAAGGATCGGTATACGATTTACCAATTGCGTTGTGTGTACTGCATGCCTCCGGTCAAATCAAAACCGACAAACTCGAAGAGTATGTGATTATGGGTGAGTTAGCATTAGATGGAACGTTACGTCCCATCAAGGGCGTGTTACCCATTGCACTTCAGACACGCAAAGAAGGACTCAAAGGATTTATTCTTCCGCTGGATAATGCGAAGGAGGCAGCCATTGTGGAAGACCTGGATATTATTCCGGTGGCAACATTGAAGCAAGCCATTAATTTTTTACTGGGAAAAGAAAAAATTGAACCGGTGAAGATCGACACGCTGGCTGTGTTTGCCACACAACTTAATTTTTACGACTCTGATTTTAAGGATGTACAAGGGCAGGAAAATATTAAACGTGCGCTGGAGATTGCGGCTGCAGGTGGGCACAATGTAATCATGATCGGACCACCCGGTGCGGGCAAGACGATGCTCGCCAAACGTTTGCCGACAATTCTTCCACCGCTGTCATTGAATGAAGCGCTGGAAACTACCAAGATCCATTCGGTGGCCGGTAAGGTTGGAAGAGATGTTGCATTGATTGCTACACGTCCTTTTCGCTCTCCTCATCATACAATTTCTGATGTGGCACTGGTTGGTGGGGGAGGTAATCCGCAACCCGGAGAAATTTCTCTGGCTAATAACGGTGTATTGTTTTTAGATGAGCTCCCGGAATTTAAACGCACGGTGCTGGAAGTGATGCGCCAACCCATGGAGGAACGAAAGGTGACGATCTCACGCGCAAAAATTTCAATAGAGTACCCTGCCAACTTTATGCTCATTGCCAGTATGAATCCATGCCCATGTGGGTATTATAATCACCCAGAGAAAGAATGTGTGTGTGGCCCGGGCGTGGTACAGCGTTATTTAAGTAAAGTAAGTGGACCGTTGTTGGATAGAATTGATTTGCATGTAGAAGTTGTGCCCGTAAGTTTTGATGAGATGACAGCTTCGAACCGCAAAATGGAAAGTAGCAGTGAAATACGCGAGCGCGTAGTGAAAGCCCGAGAGAAACAAACTGAACGTTTTAAAGACAAGAAAGAAGTGTACTGCAACGCCATGATGCCTTCCAACATGGTGAAAGATCTATGCGAGATCAACGATGCCGGCCGCACATTATTAAAAACCGCGATGGAACGACTGGGCCTCTCTGCCCGTGCATATGACCGGATTTTAAAAGTGTCTCGTACCATTGCCGACCTGGCCGGTACCAATGAAATTAAAATTGAACATTTGGCTGAAGCCATTCAGTATAGAAGCTTGGATAGAGAAGGATGGGCGGGGTGATCTTTACCCCATCTTCACGACTAATGACTACATATCCTCCGAAATCTTGTTTTTTTTTAAGGATGCGTATTGTAAAACGTAGTGACTTGTTCTTACTTTAAAATTCCAAAATATTTCAGAACTTAGAATCAGTTAATATGGCTCGTATGAAAAACCTATCTATAACATCAATTTTTATTATTGCTTTTATTTTTCAGGCTTGGAGTCAATCGAAACTAGCTCCGGTTTCAAAATCTGAACTCACGGGTATTGAGTTACCAGCTGGTGCAAAACAAGACAAACGTATACTTTCCACTGCAGCCGCTGAAACATTGCTGGAAATGACAGCAGAGGAAAATGCTACCAAGTTAGAAGGCCAGATTGAAGTGTTTAGTTTGCCTCCCGCTATGGAAGAACAGGTGAGGACCGCAGCGCAAAAAGCAGGGTGGGAGATTCAACCGTATACTAATCAACCAACCTATTCACTCTTAAGAAGTAAGGGACGTACATTATTAATGTATTTGGAGTCATCTAAAAAAGAAACATGGTTGTATATCATGCAGGTAGCCACCATGCCTCAGGAGGCACCGGAAGTAATAACACAATCGGCACCTCAAACACCAGTACAACCAACGGTTCAACCACAAACGCAAGTTCAAACTACCTCAGCTCCAGTAGTTGAACCTAAGACACAACAAATCACGACAGCACCTAACGGAGCATTTACTTTTACCTCTACCAATTTTGATGATGGCTGGGTTTCTACCATTGCCAATGATTTTGTTCAGGTGACTAAAGGAAATATTACGGTGTTACTGTATTTCGGTTTTGAAATTACTGACGAGATGCGCAATTCAAATCTAGAGTTCAGTGATCAGTTTTGGAGTAAATTGGTTGTTCCTAATTACACAGTTAAGTCAGCCTATCGCTATCAGGAAGGTGTCACGTATTTCAGAACTTACTTTATCGAAGGCGAAGCAATCAATCCGCAAACCGGAAAACCTTGTTACCTCGCGTTGAATGTATTGGTAAATGGAGGAGTGGCGTCACCCGTGCTGGCCATCGCGCCCGATAAGAATACATATTACCAGCAATTCCCTGAACCAAAAACTCTGGGCAACATGCCTGTTTACAATAAGTTTGCTGTTGCTGCAAAAGATCTTGTTGGTACGTGGGAAGAGAATAGTGGCTCTGCCGTTAACTTGTATAATACCTACACGGGGAATTATGCAGGAATGAATTCTACACAACGTTATGATAAGTTCACATTTAATGAAGGCCTCACCTATAGTAGTAAACACAGTGGAGCCTCCAGCGTGTATGGCAACAATACCAATTATACACAGGAGTATAATGGAACGTTAATCATTACCAATTGGGATGTGAGCATGACGAAACGATTTAAGGATGCTACTGAAAATTTCGATGCGCAATTTGAAGTAGTACGAGGTGGCAGGATTTTACATTTGCAGAATAAAGAATCAACCGGTATCAGATACCACTTGGTGCGTGTGAACGAATGAAGGTTTAGTCAGCCTGCTAAAATTTTTGGAGTACAGGTTGTTTGTGCGTGATTGAGCCATTGTGTTTTATACCGAAATTATTGCCGGGATGTTCACCATTCTGTGTTTTTGGGTAGGGCTGAGGCTGACACGGAGAAGGAAAATTATTAGCCCAACAGTATTAAAAAGAAGAGATTTTTTACCATCAACTGAATCTACTTAAAAGTTTAAAATATAATACTATGAAGAAGATCACACTCATAATCCTAGCACTTGTTGCATCATTTTGCCTAGGTTTTATTTCTAATCCAAAAAAAGAAGCTATGAAATTAGGGGCATTTTCAATGAGCCTGAATGTCAAGGACATTAAAGCATCAAAAGAGTTTTATGAAAACCTGGGATTTACGGTTTTTGGTGGCGACATCAGTAAAAATTATCTCATCATGAAAAACGGGAATGCCCTGATCGGAATTTTTCATGGAATGTTTGAGGGTAATATCATAACCTTTAATCCGGGTTGGGATGAAAACGCCAAAAAAGTGGAAGGCTTTATTGATGTCAGGGAAATTCAGCATCACCTGAAGAGTAAAAATATTAAGCTGGAAAGCCAAGCTGATGAAAACACCAAGGGCCCTGCAAGCCTTATGGTGACCGATCCGGATGGAAATATAATTTTGATTGACCAGCACATTTAAGGATTAAATAAAAACTATGAAACGAGTAACGGGTATTGGTGGAGTGTTCTTCAAAACAGAAGACCCCAAGAAATTAAAAGAATGGTATGGTAAGCACTTAGGTTTACCGATTGATGAATATGGAGCATCCTTTCGGTGGATTGATATAGATCACAAAGAAGCAACGGTGCCTGCGCTCACAGCCTGGAGCCCCTTCAAATCAGATACAGAATATTTTCAACCCAGTCAAAAACCCTTTATGTTTAACTACCGGGTAGAAAACCTTGTGGAGTTGTTAAAACTGTTAAAAGAAGAAGGCATCCAGATTGTGGGTGAGATGCAAGAATTCTCATACGGTAAGTTTGGTTGGATCATGGATCCCGATGGAAACAAGATTGAATTGTGGGAACCGAAAGATGGTGGGGTTTGATTGTGCGATTACGGACGTATTTCACCAAATGTGAACAAACTTGTTAATGCTCCGTTCAATTCAAGGTTAACAGGTAGCCGTATTTATACCCGATATCGCAGTATTCTGTAACCTTATAAAACTTTTTGAGTTCTATCTTAATCATACTAAAGTCTGGTACAGAGGTTGTATCCTCCCTCCGGATTTTCAATAATAGGGTTCAACCGGCTCTTCATAGGTTTAGGTTATAAGTTTTGGTTGGACCCTTCTTTTTTTAGTTAACCTCAATTCATGTTTAAGAACCTACTAACGATTGCTCTTCGCAACATCTTTAAGGACAAAACGTACAGTGCTATCAATATTTTAGGACTAACCATTGGTATTACGTGTAGCATGTTTTTGTTTCTGTACATACTCGATGAGTTAAGCTTCGATCGTTATCATAAAAATGCAGATAACATTTATCGCGTTGTTTCCAACATCAAAGAACCCGACAACGCCTTTACGTGGGCAGTAGCACAAATACCGTTGGCTGAAGAATTACGAGACAACTATCCGGAAGTAGAAAATGCTGTGCGGTTTTTTAACATGCAACGAAGTTTGTACAAGAACGGAGACAAGCAGTTTTATGAAGAAGATTTCTTTCTGGCCGACTCCACGGTTTTCGATATGTTCAGTTATGAATTTGTAAAAGGCGATCAAGCTACCGCGCTGGATCTTCCCTTTACAATGGTGATCACGGAAAAAATTGCGACAAAGTATTTTGGTGACACAGATCCAGTCGGTCTTTCGATTCAGAATCAACAGAACGAAGAATTTAAAATCACGGGAGTCATCAAAGACGTTCCTAACAATTCTCATTTCCGGTTTGATGCGTTGGTCTCTCGCAATACGCGCCCACAGAATCAAGGTTCATGGGGAAACTTCGGAGTATTCACCTACATCCAATTACCGGTTGGTTATGATCTTTCCAAGATGTATGTAAGTTTGGATACCATTGTTAACCAGCGTGTCAATCCAATTTTTGAGCAGTTTGGCATCAGTATAAAATATGAGTTGCAAAAAATAGCCGACATCCACTTGTATTCTAAAATTCAGGATGAAGCGGAAGCGGGTGGGGATATTTCGTACATCTATATTTTTGGAGCAGTGGCTGCCTTTATGCTGGTGATTGCCTGTATTAACTACATGAATCTGGCGACAGCGCGTTCAGCCAATCGTGCGAAGGAGGTAGGCATTCGTAAAGTGATGGGCTCGCAACGAAAGCAACTGATTATTCAATTCATTACTGAATCGGTTGTGATCGCGTTGATTGCGCTGTTTGTGAGCATTGCATTGATTTATCTATTGTTGCCAGCATTTAATTCATTGTCAAGCAAAGATATGCCATTTGGGTACATCCTTCAGGCACCGGTGTTACTTAGTTTATTCGGTATTGTCGTATTTGTGGGTGTAGTTGGCGGAAGCTATCCGGCATTTTACTTGTCGGGATTTAGTCCGGTAAGTGTGTTGAAGGGCAAACTTTCTTCAAAAGGTGGTAGCGTATTTTTTCGCAAGTCATTGGTTGTAGTTCAATTTTCGATTTCCATTTTTATGCTCATCAGTACATTGATCGTATTTGATCAGCTTACATTTTTGCGAAATAAAGATCTTGGGTTTGATAAGAAGCAGGTGATCCGAATAGATCTTTCAGGTCGTCAGTTACAACAAAACAGTGGGGTGTTGGTGACTAAAATAGAGCAAAGCAGTGATGTAGAGTCAGTGGGCATGGCAGACGCCTCACCGGGAGAAGGCATCGGTAAATTGCTTCTGAAAGTTGAAGATAATGATGGCAAATTGGCTGATAAGGGAGTTGATTTATACAGTGCTGATTTTGATTTTGTAAAAACACTAGGAATGGATATTGTGCTGGGACGTGATTTCTCACGTGATATAATTTCCGATACTACGTTTGCTGTTTTGGTAAATGAAGCCATGGTCAATCGAATGGCGTGGAAGGACCCCATTGGAAAGAAATTTATTTTTCAGGGAGCAGGACCAGACAATACTGACATAGAAAAATACGTAGTGGGGGTGGTTAAGGATTATCATCAGAATTCTCTCTACGATGTAATTGAGCCCTTAATGATTATTTTGGATGATGAACAAAATTATGTTTTTGTACGCACAAAAACAGGGGATGATAAACAGTCTCTAGCATCGCTTGAAATAGTTTGGAAGGAAGTAAACCCGAATAATCCATTCGAGTATAAGTTTCTCGATCAGGATTTCGATTCACAGTATCGTGCGGATGAGAGGAGAAGTCAGATTTTTACAGCCTTTTCTGGATTAACCATTGCCATTGCCTGCCTTGGGCTACTCGGCCTTGCCGCATTCACAACCGAACAACGCACAAAAGAAATAGGTGTACGAAAAGTGATTGGAGCCAGCGTAAATAGTTTAGTATATCTAGTGTCAAAAGAATTTTTCTTATTGGTGGGAATTGGAATGGTATTAGCCTTTCCGGCAGCATGGTATTTCACCAATAGCTGGTTGCAAAATTTTGCTTACCAAATTGAGTTAGAAGGAGAATGGTTAACATTTGTCGTCTCTGCCTTATTAGCATTTGTAATAACGATGGCAACGGTTGGTTATCACGTAGTGCGAGCGGCCATGTCTAACCCGGTTAATTCGTTGCGGGACGAGTAACTAAAAGCCTCGCTGCCGCTTTGCCTCAAAAACAACAACGGCTGCAGCGGTGGAAACATTCATCGAATCAATTTTTCCACCCATTGGAATGATGATGTTTGCGGTAGAATTTTTTGTCCACACTTCGGTCAGACCTGTTGACTCGGTTCCCATCACGATCGCGATGGGTTTTGTGAAGTCAATGGTGTGATATGGTTTTGAGGCTTCCAGATACGTACACAGAATTGTGATATTATTTCTCTTTAGCCACTGAATGGTTTCTTCTGAAGTAGCTGCAGCAACTTGTTTTGTGAAAATGCAGCCGATGCTTGAGCGTATAACATTTGGGTTATAAAAATCTGTTTGCGGATCGCATATAATAACAGCATCAACTCCTGCTGCATCTGCCGTGCGTAAAATGGCTCCTAGGTTTCCGGGTTTCTCAACACCTTCTAATATAAGCAGTAATGGTTTTTTACTGAGTACGATTTTATCCAGCGGGTGAACCTTCATTTCGGCTACAGCGATGACGCCTCCTGAATTTTCACGCATTGCTATTTTATCGAAGACATCTTTTGTAACACGTGCGTAAAATTTATCGGTTAATCCTAACGACTTCAATTCATCAAACGAAATAATATCTTCACAAAAAAACAGGTTGCCGATTTTGTACCCAGCCTCCAATGCCATTCCAATTTCCTTTTTACCTTCAATTACAAAGAGTTGTTCCCGCCTTCGTTCGCGTGGCTTTTCCAGCGCTAGCAGGCTTTTAATCTTTGGATTTTGAGCGCTTGAAATAATGTCTCCGGATTTCATTTGATAAACTTAAACTTTTGAAACCTAATCCGAAACTTGAATCCTAAAATCATAAAC
>JANNQJ010000384.1:0-1695 GCA_031400675.1 Cyclobacteriaceae bacterium | reverse complement strand
TGTTTCCAATACATTCTTCAATGCATCTGGCGTATGGGCATAATCGACAATGGCAATGAACTTCGAGCCTGGCATGACTAACTCAAATCGACCTGGTGCTCCCGTTAAAGCAGAGAGCTTCATCAAAACCATTTCAGGATCTTCACCTAACAAACATGAAGCACCGTAAACAGTTAATAAATTATAAGCATTAAAATCTCCAATTAGTTTAAACCAAACATTCCGATCACCAATTTCCATTTCCAATCCCTCAATGGAATTAGTAATGATTTTAGCTTTGAAGTCGGCCATCTTTTTTAAACCATATGTATGCTTTTTTGCCTTCGTATTTTGCACCATTATCATACCTCGCTTGTCATCCACATTTACCAAGGCAAAAGCATCAGATGGTAAAATGTCAAAAAAACCCTTCTTGGCTCGGATATAACTTTCAAATGTCCGGTGATAGTCTAGGTGATCGTGAGTGATATTGGTGAATAAACCGCCAACAAAATTTAATCCTTCTATTCTTCCTTGTGCAACGGCATGCGAGCTAACCTCAATAAAACAATGAGTACATTTTTCCTCGATCATCTTTACGAGCAACTCATTTATTTGAATTGGATCGGGCGTGGTGTGAGTAGCTTGAAAATCTTTATCAACAATTCTATTCACAACTGTGGATAACATTCCGCAGCGATAGCCAAGTGAACTAAACAGCTTGAATAGCAAAGTTGCTACTGTTGTCTTTCCGTTTGTTCCAGTTACACCAATCAACTTTAATTTTAAAGATGGATTTCCATAAAAATTCGAAGCAATTATCCCTAAAGCCTTTGCGCTATCTTTAACCGTTACGTAAGTAACTTTATCTGAAATAGTGGAAGGTAAATTTTGCGCAACAACACAAATCGCTCCCAGGCTTACCGCCTTTTCAATAAAAGCATGACCATCTGATTGAGTTCCTTTAATAGCAATGAATAAAAAACCGGGTTGTGTTTTGCGCGAATCGAAGCAGATACCTTTTACTTCCACATTCATGTTACCAGATGTGGAGGTGATGTGAACTTTATATAATATGTCTTTCAGTTCTGCCACTAACTCAATCGTAAATTAATTCTCGCTCCTTTTGAAATTCTTGTTCCCGGTGAAAGTGATTGCCCTGCTACTCTCCCTTTTCCTTCATAGGAAACTCTCAAGCCTGATTTCTCCAATAAATAAATAGCATCACGAAAAGTCATCCCCATCACATCAGGTACATGATTGCGCACAACTGCATTTTTTTTCCAAACTACAGCACTGCCATTCTTAGCAGCCTTAATCCACTCCTCTTCAGTAGTTGAATGATTGGAAACTCCTAATTCATTGCTTAGCATGGTCAACTCATCTTGCTTTCCTGCACGAATAGTGGGAAACACACCAGGTTCAAGTGTTGCCTTTTTCTCCATTGCCGTATGAAGATTAATATCGCGTGAGTAAATATTATCCGCGATATCTTTAAACACAGGGCCCGCTACACTATTTCCATATTGATGAACTCCTTTAGGATTTTTAATCAATACAATTGCTGAATATTTTGGCGCATGCGCGGGGAAGTATCCTACAAAAGAGGTGATGTACTTCTTTTCATACCGTCCGTCTTTAAGTATCTGTGCTGTTCCTGTCTTTCCTGCTATCCTGTAGTAAGAGTTTTTTAAATTCTTGGCTGTACCGCGATCA
>JANNQJ010000383.1:0-5085 GCA_031400675.1 Cyclobacteriaceae bacterium | reverse complement strand
GCTATTGTCAGATAGAGAATAGCCGCGATGTAGCAAGACCACACTGCAGTTTTCGCAGAGCCTGATGACATCGTTCGTTGAAAAACATCTTGCGAAGGAATAGATCCTAATCCTAATACAGACCATGCCGCAAAATAAACCGCAATCTCTTTTCCATCTGCTTTGGGGAAGAAACGAAAGGTCTCTTTTGGTACTTCTGATAACACAGTCAAAACACCTCCAGCTTTTCCGGCAAGTATAACGGCTAATGCCAACAACCCAACGATAATTATAATACTCTGGATAAAATCGGTTATTGAAATGGCCCACATACCACCTGTGTAGGTGTACACTGTAACTACCACCGAGCTGATCACCACACCTATCCATAACTCCATCCCGGTAACTACATTCAGGATGAGACCCATGGCTACTAACTGTGCGGCTATGTAACCCACGTACGGAGGCGCCAAACAAATACTGGCAACTAATTCAGTTCTTCTTCCATACCTGATCTTAAAATAATCTCCCAGCGTTAATAAATTCATCGAGTACAGCTTGCGGGCAAAAAAAGAACCGAAGAGAATCAGGCAAAGTGCTGCACCAAACGGATCTTCAATTACACCGTACAGCCCACCTTTCAAAAATTCGGAAGAGGCCCCAAAAACTGTTTCCGATCCAAACCAAGTTGCAAAAAGCGCAGCAGAGCTTAGCACGATGGGTAAACTACGACCTGCCAGCATGTAGTCACCGGAAGTCTTAACTCTCCTGGAAGCCCACAGGCCAATCAGTATTGTTAATAGTAGGTAGCAAATGATGGAAAGTAGAAGCAACTCTTTAGCAATAAAGGCTAAAGATTATTTTTTTCCAGCGATTTGAAAAGAACGGGAGATATTAAATCCAAAATGAATGTCGCCATCGAAAAAATTATGATAGGTTTCAGTAACGGTGTACCGTTCAAACATGCCTAGCGTATTGGTAAAGATCAGTTGAAAGACATGGCCACCGGTTTCGATATCAATTCCAAAGCCCACGGCATCGTATCGTACATAATCGGGAGGCTGGTTTTCTTTCGAATTCAGCCGGAGCGTATACTCGGCCGAGAGCGCGATACTTTGGGTAATTTTATACCGCCCTGCAAAACCGAGCGCAAAGTCATCGTTATTTTCAAACTCTTGCTCTACCGTATTGCGATGAATAAAAATCGGATTAAGCTGAAGTGATAATTTTGAATTTAATTTTCTTGCAATCAGTATTTGTGTAGCATAAGCCAGTCTGTCTTCGGCTGTTAATAGCGGGGCTAAATCAGGACGCTCATCTTCATTGGGCGAAGTCTTATAGGTTATAGTTCCTATTGCGGTAATGGTTACTGGTGCACCTTTATCTTTCTGACGCAAGGCTTTATACCGAACGTATCCATCAAATGTTTTATCGACAGAAGTCCGGCCGATTCCTAAACCCAGTCGATCGGTCAGGCCATACTCGAGTCCGAGACGAGTAACGGATTCATCCAGACCCCACAGCGTGTAAGCACCTTCATTAATTAAACCAAACCTGTGCGAAAAGATAAATTCAAGTTCCCCTTTTCGTCTGGTTTCAACAGACTGCCCGTTAATGATGTGACTGCCTTTGAATGTGGCGAACGTATACTCGCCTTCTGTGGGGTTCTGTTTTTCTAACTCATTGAGAAGATCATCCTGGCCTTTAACTGTTTGCGATAAAATCAGCAGGAGAAAAAGTAACTGGAGCTTTTTCATGGTTTATTGAGGTTTATAGGTAAAATCGACTGTGACTTCTACTTGCTCGGCAATGTTTTGCCACATCAGTTGAGGTATCGTAATGTTATAGTCTGCCAGTTTAACAATAAACTTTGATTTTAGAATTATTTTATCGGACTGAACTTCTGCTGTTCCTAATATTTCAACAGAAGTAGTAACTCCATGGATGGTTAGTTTACCATTAGCCTTAACTTTTTGAACACCCTTTACTGTATTGTCAAAACCACTCATTTTTCCCGTGAAGGTTGATTTTGGGAATTTTTCAGATTCGAGGTACTTTTCATTGAAATGTTCCTGCATGAGTTTCTTCTCAAACTGAAATTCACGGATAGGAACGGAGAAAGCGATATCCAACGTCTGAATGTTAATGATACCATTGGCTTTTTCGTTTTTAGCGGCAATATCTTCAACGGTTGCATCTGAGAAAAAGGTGATGACACCATTTTCCAGTACATATTTCTGTGATGAGGCATCGTGTGCTATCACCAAAAAGAAAGATAAAATCAAGAGTGAATGTGTTTTCATATCAATGAAGTTAGTTATTCTTTGCTCCCTCGTCAACCCAGCAGCCAATTAAAGCTTTTTGTGAGGATGTAAGACTGCCATTTCTCGGCATGAATCCGCTTTGTGTAACCGATTTTATTTGAGAAGCATGGGTGATAATTGCCGAAGCTGTTCTCAAATCCGGAGATTCTGAGCCGTTGTGGCAACTGGTTATTGCACATTCGGTATCAATTATAGGTTCAACATCTGCGGAAAGACTTGTTTGAGAATCTCCCTTGGCTATCGTAACACTTTTTGTAAAAATACAACCTGCATCATCGCGTACAGCCACGGAGTAATTGCCGGGAGCCAGGTTGTTGAAAGTTGGGACATCACTAAATGAGCCAGCACCCACTCGATACTCGTACGGAGCGGTGCCGCCTGAAGCTGTTACTTCAATTGTGCCATTGTTATTTAAACACTCTGTATCGGCAGTACTGCTTGCTGTGGCATTCAATGGATTATCTCCCGGTATCACAAGAATCACACTGAATGTACTTTCACATCCATTTTTATCCTTTACTCGAACCGTGTAACTACCACCGCCAAGGCCAATAAAAGTTGATGCAGTACTAAACGAGCCTGAATTAAGAGCGAATTTATAAGGCTCGAGACCACCCGTAGCTGCGGCTGCAATGGAGCCATCGTTAGCCGCGCAACTGGTTGGGTTTGCACCAACAGCATCCATGGTTAGATCACTGATGCTACAGTCTACTGGTGCCGGCTCGTTGTTTGAACACCCGCAGTTGAGCAGAGATAAAAGAAGAAATAAAAATTGAGTAACTCCAAAAGGCAATCTTTCCATAACAACGCTAAAACCAATTGTTAAGAAAGTTCTAGTTTTCAGGTGCCCCACCATCTACCCAGCAGGCAATAAGTTTAATTTGATCGGCAGATAAATCCCCCCCTTTGCCTACACCATCATCTTTTGGCATACTCCCATTACCGGTTCTTGTTTTGATTAAGGACGCATGATCCTTTGCAGTTGAATACGTGAACCAATCCCCATTATCAGGATGGCAGCCTGAAAAATTACATTTAGCCTGAAAAATAGGTAAGATATCATTATTATAATCAATACCCGTATCTCCCTGATCTACCGTGGCGGATACTGGGAAAACGCAACCTTCGTCATCCGTAACAGATATATTGTACGTTCCAGGGCCTAAATTAATGAAGGTTGCAGGATTAGTATTTAATGTTGTACCCCCTAATGTAATATCATAAGGCTCAACTCCTCCACTTGCAGTAATCGTTACTGAACCATTACTTGTTAAACATTCTGTATCATCCTCTTCATCCTTATCAGCCGTTAGTGTTGAGTTAAGAATGCCAATTTCAACATCCAGATTAAATACACAATCTTCAGCATCCTGTACGGTAACAATATGTGATCCTGGCCCCACATTTCCATCAAATATTTCGGAAGACTGAAAGCTCCCATTGTCCAACTTGTATTCGTAGGGTTCCGTACCACCATTGGCCAATACCTCAATTCTGCCATCTGTATCATTACAATTCGTTACGGGTTCAGTATCAATCAGCGTAAGACCTAATGTGCCGTCACAGTTGTCAGGTTCAGGAAAATCATTGCTGGAACAACCAGTAAAAAGCCAGAGTGAAACACAGAGGCCATAAGCAGCAAATCTCAATACTTTATTCATATCATTCAGGTTTATTAATTGGTATATCAAATCGCAAATTAAAAAAAGCCCCCAGACTAACCAGCGAAACCTCGCCCTCACCTACACCGGCTAAGGGGGCTTTTAATATTGGTTCAAATTGAAGTGTGAATTTGTTGTTCAGCTTCAATTGCATACCAAGTGAAACATTTAATGTTTTAAACCATTCATTGTTTTCACTCTTTATTTGTTTTGGATAATCGTACACACCATACGGTGCTTCGACATAGAAAATGTAGTTCTCTTCATTCATCAGGTAGGATGAGAATCCAAGGCTTGCATAGAATGAGAACGACTTCCCGGGGGTAAAAGTATAATATACATTTACCGGAATATCCCACATCCTGCAATCTCCATCTACCCAGTCAGCGTTGTTACCATTATACTCCACATCATATGCTGTGTATACTTTTTTGGTCCAGATACCGCCAGTGGCTATTGACCAATGCCCACTGAACTGAAACTCCAGAAGTATTCCATAACCAAAACCAAGTCCATTAGGTGTAGAACTTTGAACAGATGTGTAGTCGGGTGCGACAGCAAGTTTTACTCCAAAGGCAGGCCTGAATTTATTTTCTTTCTCTTCAGGCTTTGCTTTTTCTTCATCAGAAATGGCACTATCTGAAAGTATTACTTTTTCATCTTCAGGCTGCTTTACCAAAGAATCACTATTTACTTGAAAATTCTTCTTCACTTCTGTTGTCCCTTCATCGGGAGCATTGCGTTGATTTTGAGGAGTACTACTTTCTAAAGAACTACTTGAGGCCTGAGCGCCAACTGCGGATACTTGAACAGCGGCAAGAGAAGAAAATTCTTCGCCTGATACCCGAACAGGTTTAGTTGACTCATCGCTGTTTTGAATTACTTTTTCTCCTCCTTTAAAATTTTCTATGCTAACAACTTCTGCTTTCATAGCAGGATTGTTTGAATTTTCTTTTGTTACGGTTGATTGAGTATCACTCTCTTTTTTGCTACTCGCCTCAACCACCGCCTTTTCATTGCGGGGTGAAGTGGAGTTAGTTTCCGCTAATGTATTCTCAACAGCCTTCTCAGGTGCTACTCCTTCAACAGATTGATTTGAAACAATTTCATCCTTAGCTTTC
>JANNQJ010000382.1:0-19671 GCA_031400675.1 Cyclobacteriaceae bacterium | reverse complement strand
TAAAATTAAATTGCTTATACATGTTAATCGATTCCATAGTTGTGCTGTTTATCACGCAACCCATTTTTGATTTCGTGCCTGCTCCTGCGCAATAGCTAATTGAGCTGTCAGCATCACATCATTAAATTCTATTTTTGTCTGCTTCAACGAGTAGAGCAGTAGCTTTACTTCCTTCACATCTAAATGTGCATCAGCTTGTGCCAACCGGTACAGGTGTACAAATACACACAATTTCTCTTCCTCATTGCAACGGTTTAGCATATCAAGTCCATCAAAAAATACTTCACGTTCTGTTTTGCCCGTTATTTCGAGTACAAAATTATGAAACACACTTCCTGGAATTTTTTCTTCTCTTTTTATAGAGTGGATTGCCTCTTTCTCCTGATCGTTGATCTGACCATCAACGGTAACGAGCAAATGAGCGAAGTGAAGCAGGCCTAACTGAAAATCCATATTTTGTTTGAGTGAGCTCATATTTTTTTGGCTTTAATTGATAGATCGAAAGTAGAGTGACAAGACCACCTGCCAACATCGAACTCCGCAGGCTTCATCGATTTGTTTTGCATGAAACCGTAACTTTTTAACCAGGCTGATGGGCAGTTGCATTTTTTGCAAATCGGGGTAAAATGTGTAGTATTATATGCAACTAAACTCCCAATGGCTGCAGAAAATGTTCAATTCTCTTTCCTCGAACAGGTTAAAAAGAGACTCCCACCCAATGTTTCATTTGCTGACGAAATCGCTGAAATCTTAAAGATTAGCCGCGACAGTGCATACCGCAGGATTCGGGGAGAAACCGTTCTCTCACTAGATGAGGCCAAAGTATTATGCAATCAATTCGGGGTGTCACTGGATATTCTATTAAGCACCTCATCCGAAGTCGTTCCTTTCCGCCACCAGGTGGTGAATAACACACCCGAGACTTTTGAAAAATGGCTTAGGTCTATATTGAGCAACCTGGAAACAATTGTCAGTTTTCCCGCAGAGAAAGAAATTGTATTCTGCGCCAAGGATGTTCCGGTGTTCCATTACTTTGAATATCGTGAGCTCTCAGCCTTTAAAATGTTTTTCTGGATGAAGTCTGTACTGAATTATCCGGGACTGCAGTCTGAAAAGTTCAAGCCACAGTTGGTTTCAGGTGAATACATCACATTGGGGAAGAAGATATGGAATTCGTACAACAAAATTCCAAGTATAGAATTATGGAGTGATGAAACGACCAATGTTACACTCAAGCAGATTGAGTTCTACCACGAATCGGGTTTTTTTAACTCACCTTCCGATGGCCACCTCTTGTTGGATCAGTATGCTCAATTACTTCAAAGCGTCCGTGAAAAAGCTGCCAATGGTTTTAAGTTTGACCAGATTCCCTTTAAGCTTTATAAAAATGAAATATTGATTGCCGATAACAACGTGTTATTCAGAATGGGCGAAAAAAGAGCAGTGTACGTAATTCATAACATCACTGAAATCTTAATGACCACCAACGAAGCCTTCTGTAAGCAGACTGAATATTTCACCACTAACTTGCAAAATCGGTCCGTACTGATCAGTACGACAGGTGAAAAGGAACGTAATAAGTTTTTTAACCGTATGGAGGAAAAGATTGAAGCCGCTAAAAAGAGGATTGTTTAACTTCTTACTTCAAATTCGCTAACGCATCCTTCATTCGCTTCATCGCTTCTACTAAATCTTTCTCGGCAGCCGCATAAGAAATCCGTACACATCGTTCATCTCCAAAAGCTTCACCGGGTACCAGTGACACATGAGCTTTCTCAAGCATATACATGCAGAAATCATCGCTGTTCTTAATGGTTCTTTCACCATCCGATTTTTCAAAGTAGGAACTTATGTCAGGGAAGAAATAAAAGGCACCTTGTGGATAATTGGCTTTAACGCCCGGAATTTCCTTCAATAAATTATACACTACATCTCTTCGGTGATGATATTCTTTCACCATGCTTTCAGTAGGTTTCAAATCACCGGTAATGGCAGCCAATGCGCCTCGTTGAGAAATAGAGCAATTAGCAGATGTTATTTGACCCTGTACTTTATTGCAGCCGTCTGCAATCCATTTAGGAGCGGCAATATATCCTACTCTCCAGCCTGTCATGGCAAACCCTTTTGCAAAACCATTTACGGTAATCGTACGATCAAACATTCCGGGCAGAGAGGCAATGCTTACCTGGTCGCCCATGAAATTAATATGTTCATAAATTTCATCGGCAATCACTAACAGGTTTTCATGCTTTAACACAACCTGTGCGATAGCCTCGAGTTCCTTTCCTGTGAAAACTGATCCTGTAGGATTGCAGGGCGATGAAAAAATAATAGCTCTCGTTTTAGACGTGATAGCCTCTTCCAGTTGTGAGGCTGTTACTTTGAAATCATTTTCAAGACCGCCCTTCACTAAAACCGGTGTTGCTTCGGTTAACCGTACCAGTGCATCATAGCTCACCCAGTATGGAGAGAACACGATTACTTCATCACCTTTATTCAGTAGAGCCAACATGGTGTTGGCAATGGATTGCTTTGCCCCGTTGGATACAACTATGTTTTCTGCTTTGTAGGGAACGTTATTTTCCTTCTGATATTTCGCAGCTATTGCTTCGCGTAAATCCTGATAACCTGCTACCGGGGGGTAAGCAAAATATTTTCCGTCATCAATGGCTTTCTTGGCGGCCTCGCAAATATGTTGTGGGGTTTTAAAATCGGGTTCGCCTAAACTCAGGTTGATAACGTCAACTCCACGATTTTTAAACTCACGGGCTTTGGCGGCCATGGCCAGCGTGGCTGACTCTTGTATAGCTTCAATACGAGCGGAAAGATTTTTATTCATGAAATAGTCTTAGAGAGTAATGGTAAATAACTAACAAAACGCTATTCCCACTCATCTCTTAATTGGTTTTGAATCACAAGTGGGTCTTTTGCAAGTTTAATTACACCACAATATTTTTTTGTATCAACGCCCTTCATAGAGACTGCTTTATTGAATATTTTGGAAATATTCTTTCGGTTTGATTTTTTTTTAATAACAGTAGCCATATCTATAAAACTATTACAATTAAAACACCTAAGCAAACAATGTCCTTCCCAAAATACTTCTCCCCAGTGTAATCTCATCTGCATATTCCAAATCTCCACCTACGGTTATGCCTCGCGCAATAACACTTACCTTAATCGATAAGTCCTTTATACGTCTATGGATGTAAAATGATGTGGTATCGCCCTCCATGGTGGGGCTGAGTGCCAGGATCAGTTCTTTGATCTCCGATTGCCCATGATTCAACCGGTTCACCAACGATTCAATTTTTAATTCTGTCGGACCAACTCCATTAATTGGGGAAATTACTCCTCCCAACACATGATACAGTCCGTTGAATTGAGCTGTGTTTTCAATGGCCATTACATCGTTGGCATCTTCCACTACACACACAATACTCTTGTCGCGCCTGTGGCTGTTACAAATAGCGCAAACTTCCGTATCGGTGATGTTATGGCATCGTTGACAAAAACGAATCCCAGCCCTCAACTTGTTTAAAGCATCCGTCAACAATAGCGTGTTTTCCTCTTTTGCCTTTATCAGGTGCAACACCAGGCGGAGTGCTGTTTTCTTTCCAATACCCGGCAGTTTGGAAATTTGATTAACAGCATCTTCAATAAGCTTTGATGGATACTCCAAGGGTAAGTGCTCAATTTTAGCGTTAACAACTCGATTATACTATTTTGGCATCAATGCCTTCTTCACAAATTGCATCACGCAAGGGCCGTAGAAAATCAAAGGTTCCGTTTTTCACGGTACACTTGCCCTTGTGGTGAATGAGTAAGGTACACTGTTCAGCTTGTTCATTGGTATGTTTGCATACCCGGATGAGCGTATGAATAACATGATCGAATGTGTTCACATCATCATTGAACACAACAAGATCCATCAGGTCGGTGGTTTCGATAACCTCCAACACGTCCACTAATACCTGTTCCTGAAAAGCTGGTTTCATCTATTCTCTTCCTTCCGTGCAAAATTAAAGAAAATAGCGCCATTTAACCACACTTGGATTTGATGGGATTTCCACATTCTTTGCAGCAGAATAAAAACACATGACACCTCTTTTAGTTATCTCCATCCTCTCGGTATACTTTCTTGCGCTTATCATCATATCGTACTTTACTTCAAAGGGAGCTGATACGAACACTTTCTTTACTGCCAACCGACAATCGCCTTGGTATCTGGTAGCATTTGGAATGATCGGCTCTTCCCTTTCGGGAGTCACCTTTATTTCGGTGCCCGGCAATGTTGGTAAAATTGGACTTGGATATTTTCAGATCGTGCTGGGATACCTGGTTGGATACTGGGTGATCATTGGAGTTTTGATGCCGCTGTACTATAGGCTCAACCTGATTTCCATTTACACCTATCTCGAGCAACGATTTGATCAATGGTCTTACAAAACAGGAGCTTTCTTTTTCTTAGTATCACGCACGATTGGATCTTCTCTTCGTTTGTATTTAGCTGCCACTGTCCTGCATCTTTTTTTATTCAAAGAATGGAACGTACCGTTTTTTATAACGGTAGCAACCACCATTGTTCTCATCTGGGTTTACACATTTAAGGGAGGCGTTAAAACCATTGTATGGACCGATAGTTTCCAAACTCTTTTTTTGGTAACTGCAGTGGGCGTTGCTGTATGGCAAATTGCAGTTGCATTGGATTTTTCTTTTATGGAAATGATTCTGGCGATTGATGAAAAAGGATATTCCAGGATTTTTTATTGGGATGATGTCAACTCAACACTGTTTTTCCCAAAACAGTTTTTAGGTGGAGCCTTTATCGCCATCACCATGAC
Source organism: Cyclobacteriaceae bacterium (assembly GCA_031400675.1). GTDB lineage: Bacteria > Bacteroidota > Bacteroidia > Cytophagales > Cyclobacteriaceae > UBA2336. The sequence continues at coordinate 14,827 of JANNQJ010000382.1, read as the reverse complement.
AGGCATGGATCAGGAGATCATGCAGAAAAACCTGACGTGTAAGAACATAGGAGAAGCACAGAAAAATATGTTCTGGTTTAGTTTGACGCTGGTTGTTGTGAACTTACTCTTTTTAGTGCTGGGCGCTTTACTCTATATCTATAGCGAACAAAAAGGAATTCCCATTCCTGCGTATTCTGATGAACTCTTTCCGGGATTGGCCTTTAATGAGCTTGGTTTGCTGGTTGGGGTTTTCTTCTTACTCGGAATTACCGCTTCGTCTTACGCCAGTGCCGACTCTGCCCTCACGGGTCTCACGACTTCATTCTGCATCGACTTTCTGAATTTTAAGGACAAACCAGAAAATGTAAAGCGTAAGCAGAAATTTATGGTCCATGTGGGGTTCTCTCTTTTATTCCTGCTAATCATTCTCGTCTTTAAAGAAATCAATGAACGATCGGTAATTGATGCCGTATTGAATGTAGCGGGTTACACATACGGCCCATTGCTTGGTCTTTTTTCTTTTGGATTATTCACGAAACGAAATGTGCGAGACAAGTTTGTTCCGCTTATCTGTGTGCTTTCTCCGGCATTGTCCTACCTGATCAGTAGTAACTCAGTGGTCTGGTTTAACGGTTATAAATTCGGAGTAGAGATTTTAATTGTAAACGGCCTCATTACTTTCCTCGGGCTTTTCTTGATTTCTACACCCCTCCCTTCCTCCCCTATAGGGGAGGTGTCTGAGGGACGAAGACAGAGGGGTTCGGACGGAGGGGTAAAGGAAAGGTCACCCCTTGCGAAGCGACCTTAACCCCGATTAAAACCAACCCCACGTTGGTTGCCGGTTGATTCTGAAAATCCGAACCTTTATTTCTTTACGTAATAGAATTCTTGTTTCTTATCACCTTTCACCACACGTATCGTGTACTCACCAAACTTCGTATCACAGAAATCGATAATCATTTTTCTCTTTTCCAGTTTTTGTGTGGCCACCAAATCGCCATTTGAGTAGTACACTTCTACCGTAGCGCCTACGTATTTTTTGTCGATTTTAAATACGAACAGGTTTTTGTATTTGGTCGAGATTACATTCAAGGTCGCATCTGAAGGAGAAGCCTGGGCGAAAGCTGCTGCACCCGTCATCAACATGGTCACCAATAAAACCTTCATGATTGTTTTCATTGAAAGATTGTTTCCCTCACTATGCCAAACTTTGTGCCGTGTAAGAAATAACCCGAATCGTTAAAATTTCAAGGGTTGTAGTGGGGATAATTCCAATTTTGGGACATTCAATTCCCCTTTTGTAGTTGATTAGAGTAATTCTTTAGATGGATCCCAGTATTTGTCGAGAAAGTCTACGATTTTATCTTTGAACACTTGAGTGCCTTCCTTTTCCAGAAGTTGCTGCATCCTGTAAGGTGGTTTAAAATGATGCTTGCCAGTGAGCAACCCATTGCGATTCACCACGCGGTGGGCAGGCACACCTTTCGGGCATCCGTGCATAGCCCAGCCTACCATTCTTGAACTCATTTTTGTACCTAAGTAATTGGCGATAGCACCGTAACTCGTTACACGTCCTATCGGGATAAGCTTTACCACGGCATACACATCGTTAAAAAAATTTGGCTCAGATGTTTTGTTTTTCTTCGCTGGCATAACGGGCAATCCAGATTTTGTGAGATTAAGATAAAAATTTACATTTGCATCCCAAACGCAAAAAAAGGCGCAATACAGAGGAGTGGTAGAGCGGTTTATTGCACCGGTCTTGAAAACCGGAGAACCTTCACGGGTTCCGGGGGTTCGAATCCCTCCTCCTCTGCACAGTAAAACTTAAACTCAATGAAGGCCCTAAATTTATAATGAATTCAGGGCTTTTTACCTTTACCTAATTACGGAAAAGGCTTATCAGACTCTCTCTTTTTCAGACAATGCCTAAACTTTTGGGAGCCTGACCTGAAAATTCAAGGCAATCAGTAGCCGAATCCCTGGAATTCTTGTAGTAAGATTTTATCGGGAAAGTCTAATTACAATAACCTGAGATTCATCTTTGGTTAAAAACCCAATGAAAAACTCAATTATACTTTTATTACTTTTCCTCCTTAGCATTTTTACTTTTTGCAAATCAGATGAACCTGATCCAGCTACTGAATGGTTATCCCAATCAAGTGGAACTTCAAAAGTGATTCTAGGGGCTCACTTCGTAGATGCATCTAATGGATATCTGGTTGGTACTGACGGTACCATTCGCGTAACTTCCGATGGTGGAGGTACATGGATTTCTCAACCAAGCGGAACCAGTGATTTTTTACGCGATGCATATTTTAGTGACGCATCAACCGGTGTGATTGTTGGGGAATCCGGACTTATTTTGCGCACGACAAACGGAGGAATAAACTGGACTGCTCAAACCAGTGGTACTACAGAACATTTGGTGCATGTTCATTTCGCAAATAATGCTGTCGGTATAGCTGTTGGGCAGGGTGGTGTAATCTTAAAAACGATAAATGGAGGTGCGACATGGACACAACAAGTAAGCAATACCATAGTTGAAATTCCTGGAGTTTATATGATTAGTGAAAATGTTGCCATCGCTGTTGGTTTTGGCGGACGAATTCTCAAAACAGAAGATGGTGGAGCAAATTGGGTTTCTAAAACGAGTGGAATTTCAAATGATTTTCGAAGTATTCATTTTTTTGATAATACGGGTATCGCGGTAAGTGTTGGCGGTAAAATTTTACGCACCACCGATTCGGGCCAAAGTTGGGTGAGCGTTACAAGCGGCGTAAGTAATGATCTATATTCAGTACAGTTTGCAGATGCCGATAGAGTGTTTACGGTTGGCACAGCAAAAATCCTAACTTCAACGGATGGCGGTACTACCTGGGCAACTTCAACTTCACCCACATTCGGTAGCGATCTCTATGCCTTAAGTTTGAAGGATGGAAAAGGCTGGGCTGCCGGTCAAAATGGGTTGTTGTTGACATATCAGCCTTAATCGCAATTTAAAATTTTAAGCTCAAATCAATCGCTCCGTAAGCTTATGAATCAAATTCCTGCTACCACTTTTAATTTCTGGACACTCCTTTTTAGCGGGTTTGCATTCATTGGGCTTTTTTATTCTGTTAAACTATTGACCGTTAAAGACAAAAACAAAATGAACCTCATTTTGGGAGTTTACCTTCTGCTTCAGTCTATAACATTATTAGAATACGTTCTTTATTGGACAAACTTCATTTTTTCCGTTCATGGATTTACAGATATCTCGCTTCTCTTTCCATTGCTCTATGGGCCTCTTCTATTGATTTACTTTGATAAATCGTTTGGAAACGATAAGCCATTAAAAAAGTATTTAATCCATTTTATACCGTTTATTGTACTACTGACCCTTAAAATTCCCTTTTATGTAAGCTCACCTGAATTTAAATTCTACCATACCCATGACGTATTATTTGGGAAATACTTTCAGTATTACCCCTGGGTTAAAGCATGCAGCATGACTTTGTATTGTGCTATTCTTTATTCCATGATCAGCGGTCAATCGGGTGTAGGCTTTATGCGTACGTGGGCACGTTGGATTGTCGGTTTCTTCTCGTTATATGTTATATTCTCCTTTGTATATCTAATTCTTGCAGAGTTTAGTTTGTTAACTCCCCAACTTGACTATTTCGTGTCGTTGGCTACAAGTGCTACCATATTTTTTATTGCATGGTATGGAAAAGGATTCGCGGGGGTAGCTGGTGGTTTAAGCGTTTTAGATTCACTGATGTCAATAAGTACACAATCAAATGAAGTTTCGAGAATTCAAATGATCATTGAACCCACCAAAGTCATTGGCACTGAAAAATATAAGAACTCTGGGTTGCCAAAAACACTTGAAATTAAACTGTCGAAAGATTTAGAAAAATTGATGCAGAATCAGCAACTCTACAAACTAAATGATTTAAAGCTTGAGACCCTTGCTGAAAAGTTAAATACCAATAAGCATTTTATCTCGCAGGTAATTAATGAGGTTTATAAAGTTAATTTTTTTGAATATATAAACCTGAAACGGATTGAGGAAGCGAAACAACTGCTAAGATCAATGCCCAAAAGTGATCTTAATATTATCGAAGTCGCCTATGAGGTTGGTTTCAATAATAAAGGCACCTTTAATTCAGTGTTTAAGAAAGTAACCGGCCTCACTCCTACAGAATTCCGAAAGCAGTCAAAGCAATTGCTGGAATCACGTTCTAATTAATCAGCTCTTTTTCGAATCATCTCAAGCCTCAGCTTAGGCAAGCAGTAGTATATTGTCGGACCGTACCCCATTTTTTTAGCAAAGTCGAGTCGCCACACATCATTAGTCAATCACGATCGGATTTGACCTTGCAAAGTCACGAGCATTCCATTTTTATTTTAAATTAAATTGATTGATATGAAAAGAATGAATGTAACCCTTGTATTGATTGTCTTTTTTAGCATTGCCTCATGCGGTGACGATCCTGTACAAAAACAAAATCCGTCATTTCAGCTGCCCGATGAACTCTACGAGGTTATAATGGTATATGATATCGGAAATAACAACAACGAAACTGACATTCGAACAGAGCTTAAATTTCTTACATCTGCTAATCTCGCTGATATTGAAGAAGCCAGGCTTGTAATTGTGAAAGCATCAGAGTCATTTACTGTGCAACAAATTGATGGTCTTGCTTCTGGTAACTTTTTGAACCTTTCACTTTCAAATACTGCAAAGCAAATTATAAAGCCTTCTTCAGGATCATTAAAAGATTCTGATGGTAGCGCTATTGGAAACGGCAGCTACAAGGTGTATGTGGCAATTCTCGGCAAAGAGAATTCAAGACAACTTTCAGAGCCAAAAAACATTGTTTTAGCCGACAAACCAATTTATGCGGGAAGTTATATTGGAACCTGGGAGGATCTCGGCCCTCCGGGCCCAGCAAAATTCCCTATGTCGCTACGAATTAGTGACAACTATACAGGAAAAATGTTTTATGCAAATGCCACATTCACACCTTTTGGAACTGGCTCGGAAGATGCAACCACCACTATGGTGGTGGATGGAATTACTATTACATCGTTTGAACTTACTCAGTTAATTGGAGGCTACATGGGTGGTTGTCCTGCAAACGAAACATTAACAGGCCAATTTGAAGATGACATCAACCTAAATCTGGCAACATTCTCCTGGGCTGATTGCGATGGCACAAGGAACGTGATCTTAAAGTTTACGAAACAATAAATTTTCATGAACTGCTTATGATAACTCGTTACCCTTAAATCTTCTGCCGTGCCAAATGGCCTGCATCCTGGCAGCATCGTGAATGCTGGCATTAATTTCATAACCGATCAGCAGCACGACTGTTACCAATTGTACCCACACCATCAAAGCAATCAGCACTCCAATAGATCCGTACACTTTATTATAGGTTCCAAAGTTGGTGATATAGTATGAAAATCCGTATGAGATCGCTAGAATTAAGATAGTGGCGAGAAAAGATCCGATGGAAAAAAAACGCCAGTTATAATGAATGGCCGGTCCAAAATAATAGATGGTCGACACTGCGAGGAAAAAAACAATGAAAATTACCACAAAGCGTAACGCAAAAAGTAAATACACGGTGAATCTGTCAATTGATTCAAGCCCTTTGAGATCATGAAGATTTGAAAGCAAGTAATTCAGTACGAGCTGACCCACCACCAGTAAAATTATAGCAAGAACAAGAACAAGGGCCAGGTTAATAGTAAGGCCAGTCGCGACAAGCCTCATCTTCAAACCTCCTCTGCGGTCATTGGTTTTATAGCACGCATTGAAGGCATTCATTAGCGACATCATACCATTCGTAGCTAGGTACAAGGAGAACACGAAACCCAATGTAAGCAGTCCACCCCGTTGGTTACTAATAATGTCCTGTACCGTGGAAGCAATGACATCGTACATGCTGGCGGGCATCATCTCCGCCAAAAACTGCATAATACTTTGCGTGTTTACTTCGGGAATATATTGCGTAACATATGGGATCAGGGTAAATAAGAAAATAACGGCCGGAAAAATGGCGAGAATAAAACTAAATGCTACTCCGTTGGCCCGGATTAAAATTTCATTTTCAGTTAAGTCGCGGAAAAACAGCTTAGCAATTTTGTACAACGAAACATTATCCCACTGTTTGAACTTTATCCTCCTCATCCAATAGATAATGAACAAGGCAGGACTCCATTGAAAAAAATATCGTTTGTATTTGTATTTCATTTAAAAAAGGGCTCCAGCACTTTTGTCATCACTTCAGGTGGACGACAAGGGCGTCCGCTCTTCTGATCAATAAAAGCCAATATCGTTTCTCCCTGATGAATCAGCTTATTTTCTTCATTGAAAATTTCATACTCAAATTTAATTTTCACCGTGGGTCTTTCCTTAATGGTTGTTACAATCCGTAGTAACTCATCATATCGGGCAGCCATCAGAAACCTGGAGTGATTTTCTAACACAGGCATCATCACACCATTTGCTTCAAGTTCCTTGTAGGTTACACCTAATCTGCGCAAGCTTTCTACCCGTCCTACTTCATAATACATGGCGTAATTGCCATAATATACGTACGCCATCTGATCTGTTTCACCATAGCGTACACGAACTGAAGTTTCAGATTGATACATTTCTTTTATTTTACAGGGTTGTTCCTTCTCAACGCCCTACCTTTCCGTTGCTCAATGGTTAAGGCCTTTTGGTAACGCTCTGCATTGCGCAGATGCTCCTGGTAGGAGGCCGAAAAATTATGCCGGCCAGAGAAATCTTCTTTTGCGCACATATAGATATACTCACTTGGAAAATAATTGAGCACTGCATCTAACGAATTTATCTCGGGCATGTTAATTGGCCCCGGTGGAAGGCCGTTGTTCCTATAGGTGTTGTAAGGAGAATCGATTTCTTTGTGCTCATTTAACACGCGCTTTAATTCAAAATCACCCAATGCAAATACCAGTGTTGGATCGGCCTGCAAACGAATCCCTTGCTTGAGGCGATTGATATAAAGCCCTGCTATGGTAGGTGCTTCATCAGATTTTACCGATTCGGCCTGTACGATAGAGGCAAGAATGGATACTTCTATCGGAGTAAGCCCGAGTGCTTTCGCTTTTTCTATTCGATCTGCGATCCAAAAGTTTTTAAACTCTTCATGCATGCGATCCAAAAAGGATTCAGTGCTTATATTATAATATACCTCATACGTGTTGGGTATAAACATACATAACACATTGTCTTTGTTAAATCCATACGTGTTGTTCATCGAGAACTTTATCAGTGCAGCTTCGAATTCCTGTGGCTCCATTTCCAGGTTGCGTGTAATTTTTTCAGCCAAGTCAGGAATTAAGCGTACGTTGTTAAACGTAACCTTGACAGGTTCTTGTAATCCCAGACGCAAATATCGGATGGCCGAAAGGTTGTTCATGTTTGAACGCAGCGTAAAGCGGCCCGATTTAATATTTTCATCATACTCCATCAACTTAGAAAGGAAACTAAAGGAGATCAGATCCTGAACATACTGGCCCTCGTGTAATTGTTTTTGAACAGACTCAAACGTTGCCCCCTCCGGAATAACAATTATTCGATCTTCTTTTCCTACCAATACGTTTGGTGTATACACCATTTGATAGGTATAAAAGGAAAACGAAATCAATAAAATTGAAGCAAGCAGGAACAGAACAAGTTTTCTCAGGCCTTTCAACATACGAGTGATGTAAGTTTCAAAAATACGATCAGGATTACTTAGATTAAAGGATTATCAGAACTCAATTGTGACTTTATAAACCTTTAACGAAGTATATTTAAACAATTTTTAAAAAATGTCTGCCGAGTTTCTAAAAATCCATACACAAAACCCGGAGATGCGCAAGATCAACCGCGTAGTGGATGTGTTACGAGCTGGTGGAATTATTATTTATCCTACCGATACCATTTACGGAATCGGTTGCGATTTGATGAACCGAAAGGCCATTGAACGGTTGTGTAAGATCATGGATATTAAACCCAACAAACTTGATCTGTCATTTATCTGTCATGATCTCAGTCAGATTTCAGAATACGTTAAAAGAATTGACACCCCTGTTTTTAAAATCTTGAAAAAATCATTGCCCGGCCCATTCACGTTCATTCTAGAATCGAGCAGCAAGGTTCCAAAAATTTTAGATGTCAATAAAAAAACAGTCGGCATTCGCATTCCTGCTCATAACATTCCGAGAGTGCTTGTTGCTGAACTTGGTAATCCATTAATTACTTCTTCTATTAAAGATGACGACCTCATTGTGGAGTATACCACTGACCCAGAAGAAATTTATGAAGACTTTAAAAACCAGGTTGATGTTGTAATTGATGGTGGGATTGGAGGAAATGTTCCATCTACCGTTATTGATTGTACGGGCGATGGATTACTGGTTACAAGAACCGGCCTTGGGAAAATTGATTTATAATTTTGTGAAAACAATCATCGAACTCCATTATCTTCCTTCCATTGCATACTTCTCTTCGCTTTGTACTATTGAAAAAATTATCATCGAAAGACACGAACACTTTGTTAAACAAAGTTATCGTAACCGTTGCCACATTCTTGCCGCTCATGGCGTAGATCGACTGGTGATCCCACTCACTTCCAAGAATGGGAAGGTATTGATCACCGAAGTCCGGATAGACTACACACAAAAGTGGCTCAATAATCACTGGCGCACAATTGAATCGGCCTACAGGAATGCACCGTTCTTTGAATTTTATGCTGATGATCTTCACAAGATATTGTTCAGACAACACACTTTTTTGTATGATCTAAACTTCGAGTTGCTGACAATCTGTCTCAAGTGGTTAAACCTCGATGTCACGCTTCAGGAAAGTATGGCGTACGAAAAAATCCCTGCTGATGGTGTCATAGACATGCGAAACGTCATTCATGCTAAAAAACCAGAACTGTCTGTCCGATACTTTCAGCCCCAAGCCTACCCTCAGGTGTTTGGCAATAAGTTTGCAGATAGGTTAAGCTTGATTGACCTGGTGTTTTGTGAAGGCCCTAACTCCCGTAGGGTGGTGGCGTCATCGGCAAAGCCACATTGAACATTTTGAAAGCGGCAAGCGTTTAAAATCTTAATATCGGACAGGTCGAAATAATCCGTTAAAAGTTTACATTTACATAATTCTTATACCCACTCTATGGAAGCTAAATTTTCCAATCGCGTTAAAGAAGTTATTTCCCTGAGTCGTGAAGAAGCGCTTCGTCTTGGACACGACTATATAGGTGCTGAACATTTGCTGCTGGGGCTGATCCGCGAAGGGGAAGGTGTCGCGGTTGGTGTACTGAAGAAATTGGGCGTTCCATTGGACGAACTGAGGTCAGAAGTTGAGAAAGTTTCAAAAGGTACCGCTACGCACGAAATAAAAAATCTGGCCAACATTCCGTTAACCAAAGCATCCGAAAAGGTATTGAAGATCACATACCTCGAAGCCAAAATATTCAAAGCGCAACTGATCGGTACAGAACATTTGTTGTTATCCATTCTCCGCGATGGAGATAATTTAGCTACACAGATATTAGGCAAGTTCGATGTGAATTACGAAACCGTTAAAGAAATGCTCGAATACCAGGCCGAGGGTCCGCAAGCCGCATCCGATACCGATGATCCGGATGATGACTCATCCCGCATTTTTGGAGGTGCCGCTGGAGCAGGTGCCGGAGCGGGAAAAGAAAAAAAAGGAGCCGAAAAATCGCGCACACCCGTATTGGATAATTTCGGTCGTGATTTAACCCGCATGGCCGAAGACGGAAAACTCGATCCAATCGTTGGTCGTGAAAAAGAAATAGAACGTGTGGCACAAATTCTGAGCCGCAGAAAGAAAAATAATCCAATCCTGATTGGTGAACCTGGTGTGGGTAAAACCGCTATTGCAGAAGGTTTGGCCCTAAGAATTGTGCAGAAAAAAGTTTCACGCGTCTTATTTGGTAAACGAGTAGTTACGCTTGACTTAGCTTCATTAGTTGCGGGTACCAAATACCGCGGTCAGTTTGAAGAGCGCATGAAGGCCGTGATGAACGAATTGGAGAAATCGCCTGATGTGATTTTGTTCATTGACGAGCTGCATACGATTGTTGGCGCTGGTGGAGCTTCCGGTTCGCTTGATGCGTCCAATATGTTCAAACCAGCATTATCACGAGGTGAAATTCAGTGTATCGGTGCTACCACCTTAGACGAGTACAGGCAATACATTGAAAAAGATGGCGCGCTGGCACGCAGATTCCAAATGGTGATGGTGGATTCAACAACTGTGGAGGAAACCATCCAGATTCTGGAAAACATTAAAGATAAATACGAAGATCATCACCATGTATCGTATACAAAGGAAGCTATTGCATCGTGTGTTAAATTTTCTGATCGATACATCAGTGATCGTTTTTTGCCGGATAAGGCCATTGACGTGATGGATGAAGCAGGTGCACGCGTTCACATCAACAACATTCACGTACCGGAAGATATTGTCAAGTTGGAAGAGGCGGTAGAAGATGTGAAGAAAGAAAAAAACCGCGTGGTGAAGAGCCAAAAGTATGAAGAGGCTGCTCAATTGCGCGACCGTGAGAAAAAACTCCTTGAACAACTCGACATCGCAAAGGCGAAATGGGAAGATAAAACCCGCACTGAAAAATATACAGTAAATGAAGATAACGTAGCCGATGTTATTGCTATGATGACGGGCATCCCTACCAAGCGTATTGCTCAGAAAGAAAGCAATAAGTTGTTGAGCATGAGCACTGAATTGAGCGGTAGAGTCATTGGTCAGGAAGAAGCAATTAAGAAATTAACTAAAGCTATCCAACGTACGCGTGTTGGATTAAAAGATCCGAAGAAACCGATAGGCTCCTTTATTTTCCTGGGGCCAACCGGTGTAGGTAAAACAGAATTAGCGAAAGTACTAGCTACTTATCTTTTCGATAAAGAAGATTCCATCATCCGTATTGATATGAGTGAGTACATGGAGAAATTTTCTGTGTCACGATTAGTGGGAGCCCCTCCAGGATACGTTGGGTATGAAGAAGGGGGGCAACTTACTGAAAAGGTGAGACGCAAGCCCTACTCGGTGGTGTTGTTGGATGAAATTGAAAAGGCGCATCCGGATGTATTTAACATTTTATTACAAGTACTGGATGACGGTATTCTTACCGATGGCTTAGGCCGCAGAGTAGATTTCCGAAACACCATCATCATCATGACTTCAAACATTGGTGTTCGCGACCTGAAAGATTTTGGAAGCGGAATTGGTTTTGCAACTGCCGCCAAGCGTGAGAATGAAGAAGACGCGATGAAATCTACTATTCAAAATGCATTGAAGCGTGTGTTCAGTCCGGAGTTTTTGAATCGATTGGATGATGTGATTGTATTCAATTCTCTTCAGCGCGAACACATTCACAAAATCATAGAAATCTCCCTTAAAAAGGTATTCGACAGAATTATTCAACTTGGTTATCAAGTTGAGTTAACTGATAAAGCGAAAGACTTCCTGGCTGAAAAAGGATATGATCATCAATTCGGTGCACGCCCATTAAACCGTGCAATCACTAAATACCTGGAAGATCCCGTGGCAGAAGAAATTCTGAAAGGTGAAATTGAAGAAGGTGGTACATTGGTTGCAGACTATGATGGAAATGGTGATAGCTTGACGATCAAGGTAAAGAAGCCAAAAGCTGCCTCGAAAAAAAGTGAGTAATTAGCAGGTTTGATTTATAGTAATGTAATGAAGGCGAGGATAACTCGCCTTTTTTGTTGACCTGATTTTGTAATTGTCATGTCGAGCGTACACATGAACCCGATGAAATGCAATTTGCAATGCAAGACATCTACTTAATTTGCCTATCTAAGTAATAAGATCCCTGCCTACCGACAGGCCTCGCAACCAAAGCAGCATTTCATTAGCTAATCTTCTGCTCTCAAAATGACATTCTCTTAGTAGCCTCCAAAATATTTTCTCAAGAACCACTCTACGCTGGCAAGCAAAAGTAAAAGAAAGAATACCCACTTCAAATTCATGAGAGAATCATATTTTTCTTCGCTATAAATAGTAGCCCTTGCCTCCTTTTTTGAAAGATCGGTTTTAAGTTTTTCCATTTCCGATGCATTGTAAAATTGACCACCGGTCGTAGCTGAAAGTTTTCTGAGCAACCCAAAATCTGCTGTGAGGTTTTGAAGTTCTGCTTGTTGGGCTGTTACTAAAAATTGTCCCCGCGCCTCTTCTCTCTTTCCATTAATTTCCGTAGAAGCCTTATACCGATATACGCCCTCCTTTAGTCCACCGATTTCATATCGAGCATTACCGGGGCTGGTCACGTAGTTGTATTGATATTTTTTATTCATCTCATCTGAAAGCTCAAGACTAATGGTGTTACCGTAAACAGGTTCATAAATATCGTTATACACCTGGCTCTCAAAAACGGTTGACTCCGTATCCGAAAATTGTTGTTCAACCGGGTAGCTCCTGAATTTACTTTTGTCATCAGTGGTACTTAAGTACTGGATGAGTTTACCAAAAACATCATCAAATGCTTCCGTGTTCTCTGCTTTTGAATACTCATGCAACCGCCATTGCCAAAATCCATCTGCCAGCATAACAGCAATCTTGCGACCATCTGGAGCGTCTATCCATAACAGAGGCTTCTCTGTTGTAAGACTTCCAACACGTTGAAAAAGTAATGGCGTTGCAGAGGCTGGTACTTGCACCTTTGCAAACGGCACCCACACAGGTGGAAATCCTGCAAAAATGGTATTCGCATCAGATGAAATTAAAAAACTCGAAAAAGCTGGATTGATGACAGGCATCACATCGTCAAACTGCCGGGGTGGTTGTTCGAATTTTAATGACACCTCATTTTGAGTCAATAAAGTTAAATCAGTTTGTTGCCCTACGATGACAAACAAAGAGGTTTTACTGTTTACAAATCGTTGAAACAGGTCACGTGTTCGTCCACGTTTATCAGGAGTTTGATGAAAAATCACGAGATCAATGGTACCAGGCTGGAGATTCTTTGTATCCGTTTCCTGTACGCCTGGAATGTGAAGTAAGAAATCGTAGTTTGAATTTTTCTCGATGACGGAGCGTAATGCTTTCAAATCTGGGTGCGGTGCGGAAGCTACAACAAGAATTTTCTTTTTCCCTTCCACCACCTCAACAAAAGCAGTGGTACGGTTATTTTTAAAATTACGCTCACCTGTCTTAACTTCAACTTGCACATCAAAACGCTGAATGCCTTGCTCAGCAGCTATTAGATTAAAGTCGATTGCCAGCAGTTGTTCACTGCCTGAATTTTTATTTATCCGTTCAATCAGCTTGCCAGCTTGTACGAGTGAAACAGAAATACTCTGATTTGAATAACCTTTTATCAATATCTCAGCACGAATTGGAAATTTATTTCCCTGATAAGCAATTTTATTGTAGAGGAGATCTTTTAGAATAATGTCCTGCCGTTGGGTGGTGTCCCCTACTCCAACGGTGTACACCGGAAAATTATGATTAGCATATAAGGGAGAAAGGCCGGTATTATAAATACCATCTGACATCAACAAGACTCCTTCAACTGATTTGCCCTCATATTGATTAGCAATCTTCCGTAACGCTCCCTGTAAATCGGAGGTGGGTGCATCAAATAGAATTTGGTAACCATCGTCACCAGAAAGGCTTTTATGCGCTACCTCATATCCGTTTTCTGCAAGGGATTTCTTCAACACATCAAGAGAGTTTCTTAACGTGTTGAGGGAAACAGAATCAGTCGTTTCTTTTATAGAGACAGAGTTGTCCTGTAAAATCACGAACATCGGTTTCTCTAAAATATTATTGATTTGTTTAATGATTGGCCCGAGTAGCAAAAAGAAAAGCAGGAATACAAGTGTAGTGCGTCCAGCAAAAAGAATCCAGTTAATGGTTTTTGTCCACGGATGTTTACTCGTATACAAGAGAAATCCATAGCCAACACTAATGGCCAGGCAAACTAAAATAAAAGCGGGAGATGATTCCAGTATAACGCGCTGCATTCTATATTCCAAGTTCAAGGTTCAAGATTCAATGTTTAATATTCAAAACTAAAATTCACTTCGGTCCAGAACTCCAACTTTAAACCTGGAACCTCAAACATTGAATTTTAGTATCCATATTTTTTTTTCCATAAGACTCGCAAATATTTTCTCAGTTCATCTTCACGCATATTTCTTCCCGGTTCGTAAAATTTCTTTCCGCTGATTTGTTCAGGTAAAAATTCTGTACGCACAAAATTACCTTCATAATCATGCGCATACTGATATCCTTTACCATATCCCAGATCTTTCATCAATTTGGTTGGCGCATTTCTTACTGCCAACGGCACCGGAAGGTCCCCGGTTTCACGAACTACACCAATGGCATTTTCGATGGCCATATAACTCGCATTGCTTTTTGGTGAACTGGCCAGGTACACCGCACATTGCGCCAGAATAATGCGGGCTTCGGGATATCCAATTACATCTACAGCCTGAAAAGTATTATTAGCGATAACCAGTGCTGTCGGATTTGCATTGCCAATGTCTTCTGAGGCAAGGATCAACATTCTGCGCGCGATAAATTTTACATCTTCTCCGCCTTCTACCATCCTGGCTAAATAATAGACGGCAGCATTCGGATCACTTCCACGGATCGATTTTATGAACGCTGAAATAATATCATAATGTTGTTCACCATTCTTATCATACAAAGCAAGATTTTGTTGAATTGTATCTAATACCATTTCATTGGTAATGGTTACTTCTTTTTGAGTTTGACTATTTACAACAATTTCTAAAGCATTATATAATTTTCGGG